>NZ_JBFRVX010000264.1:0-6453 GCF_041475345.1 Vibrio sp. 10N.222.48.A3
CTTATCCGAACGGCATTACATCATACATGATGGGCTTTGATCTTAGATTCCAGTTCATCAAAGATGTGGTGGAACAAGCGAAGTGTTTTTGGCTTTCTTATTCTCCTCTTTCTATGAAGAGTGAGAATGTTTCGGGGAAAGCTAAGCTGTTTTTGTTACGGGCTTTGCTTCCTTTTCTGATTCTTCATCAGCAAGGTCGATATCGCCTTTGCCTTTTGAAATTTTGATAACGTAAGCTGCGATACCGAATGCACTCACTACGCCGATGATGGTTGAAAGCTGCATTGGCAGACCGAAGCCTAGCTGACTGTTGTTCAGGATGAATGTAATACACACAGAAGTCATGAACACAGCTGGAACCGTTGTTACCCAGTGCAGTTTATTGTGACGAAGTAGGTAAGCTGAAGCCGTCCACAGCATCATTACTGCTGTTGATTGGTTAGCAAAACCGAAGTAACGCCAGATGATACCGAAATCTACTTGAGTCAGGATACCACCGATAACGAACAGTGGTAGAGCCATCAGTAGGCGGTTACGCAGTGTCTTCTGTTCCATGTTGAAGTATTCAGCAAGGATAAGACGGCTTGAACGGAACGCTGTGTCACCAGAAGTGATAGGTAGGATAACCACGCCAAGGAAAGCAAGGATACCGCCAAATACACCCAGTAGGCCAAATGAAGCGCTGTATACCACGTTACCTGGGCCGCCGTTTGCAATCGCGTCAGATAAAGACTCAACTGAACCGAAGAATGACAGAGCAAGCGCACACCAGATTAGAGCGATGATGCCTTCACCAATCATTGCACCGTAGAATACGAAGCGACCGTTCTTCTCGTTTTCCATACAACGCGCCATCAAAGGAGACTGAGTTGCGTGGAAGCCAGAGATAGCACCACAAGCGATAGTGATGAATAGAGCAGGCCAAAGTGGTAGGTCATTCGGGTTCATGTTGGTGAACATGTCTTTCATCTCGAAGCCACCCATGATTTGGTGCTCGTCAGATAGACCAATCGCAGTGATTAGGCCAACAGACATAAAGATAAGTAGTGCACCGAACAGTGGGTAGAAGCGGCCAATGATTTTATCGACAGGGACAATCGTTGCGATGATGTAGTAAGCAAAGATGATAACAACCATGGTTGTTGCAGACATTGCGAAATCAGTTTGGTCGTTGACGAGGTTAGTGATCATGCCTGCTGGAGCAGAAACGAATACCACACCAACAAGAAGCAGTAGAACAATGGCAAAGATGTTCATAAAGTGTTTTGCGCCATTGCCTAGGTAACGTCCAGTGATGGTTGGAACCGAAGCACCACCATTACGGATAGATAACATACCTGAGAAGTAGTCGTGTACTGCACCTGCGAAGATACAACCTAGAACGATCCAAAGCATTGCTGCTGGGCCGTAAAGAGCACCCATGATAGGGCCGAAGATTGGACCGACGCCTGCAATGTTAAGCAGCTGAACTAGGTAAACCTTTGGTGTTGACATTGGAACGTAGTCCACGCCGTCTTGCTTGGTGTGAGCGGGTGTTTGACGCTTTTCATTGACACCGAATATCTTTTCGATAAAGGCACCGTAAATAAAGTAGCCACCAATGAGTGCTGCAACACAGGTAAGAAACCACATCATAATTTGTTATCCCTGAATGTATTAATTAAGTCAGGGTGTATATTAAAGGAGTGTATGAGAAGAAACTTCCGCTACTGGAGTGAGTGGTCGAATAGCTAATTAAGTGGTGTTATAACCGGTTTAGTGGTTTGTGACCTTTGCGGAGCGGTTGGTTACTGGTGTTGAGAAGTGTCATGCTTCTAGTTAGTGGTGACTTATCAGCTTTAAGCGGTAATCAATAAATATCAACGGCAGATAACAGACATAAGTGGACATCAGTCAGTGTTCAGCGGAGAATCGCCACAAAGGCAGCGCTTCGTCAGAAAGTGATGAAGTAACAATATAAAGGATTGAAATGAAAAAAATAATCGCATTATTCGCCGTGGCATTTAGCCTTGCAGGATGCAGCGCCAATGTTCAAGATTTAGCGGCCGAAGGCAATTGGCAAGAGATTGGCTATCGTGATGGTATCAAAGGCCACACTCAGCGTTCTTATTCAGATATGGCCGAGCTTGGCGGAGTCGATCAAGCTAGCTATACAGAAGGTTACCATTTAGGTGTGACGGAATATTGTAATCCGAACCATGCTTATCAAATTGGTTTATCTGGTCAGGTGTATGAAGGCGTGTGTTCTGGTACGGAAGACGCTCAACGTTTCCGTATGGAATGGCAACGTGGCTGGGATGAGTTCTCAAACGACTATTAAGCCCAAGCTAGCGATAACAAATTAAAACTAAAAAAGACCAGTACTGCATGTGTACTGGTCTTGTTGTATGTCGTTAAAGTCACTCTCTAAATGAGAAGCTACAAACAGAATTGAGATTACTGATTATTCTCGACCGCTTTTCTCAAGAAGCCATTTTGTTGATCAAGTTGAGCCTTGGCCAGTTCTAAATCTAGCCCTGTCAGAATCATTAAAATAGATAGCTTCACATCATAATCGGTGTTTTTAAGTGTCGAAACTGCAAGGGCTTTATCACATTCAGTTGCTTGGATTACGATACGAGCTGCGCGGGCAACCAGTTTTTCGTTGGTCGCCTTTACGTCGACCATCAGGTTCTGATAGCTCTTACCAATACGAATCATGCTCGCAGTGGTGAGCATATTAAGCACCAGCTTTTGTGCTGTCCCTGATTTGAGTCGTGTTGAACCAGTCAATGCTTCTGGGCCAACCACTGGGCTAATTGCGATTTGAGCAATCTCAGCAATTGGAGAGCCTGGGTTACAAGACAGCGCAACCGTCACCGCACCAATCTGATTCGCATAGTTGAGCGCACCAATCACGTAAGGTGTACGGCCACTGGCTGCAATGCCTACCACGACATCGTTTTCTGTAAATTGAATGGCTTTCAGGTCTTCAATACCGAGAGTCAGCGAGTCTTCCGCTCCCTCTTTGGCTTTTAAAATCGCTTCTGGTCCGCCAGCGATTAAGCCGATAACCATTTTGTCTGAAACACCGAAAGTCGGAGGGCACTCTGAGGCATCTAATACACCTAATCGACCACTGGTGCCTGCACCCATATAGATCAGTCGGCCACCGTTTTGAAAGGCGTGAGCGATCTTGTCAACCGCTTTCGCGATCAGTGGTAATTCGGCTTCGATCGCCAGTGGTACCTGTTTGTCTTGTTGGTTAATCTTTTCAACCACTTCGAGAGAGGTGAGTAGATCAATATCCATAGTGTCAGGGTTTCTCCCCTCCGAAACGAGGTGCGAGAGCGCTGATATGAGAGCGTCGTTACTCATAATGATCCTTAAATGGTGATTCTAAAATGATGGTTCTAAAGTTGTTTAGTCAGCACGATAGAGAACGCCTAGAGAGGCCGCTCTGCTCGCGCCAGTCACTTCTGGTAAATTGCTTGGCAGTTGATGAACATGACGTTGAGCAAGCCACGCAAAGGCCATAGCTTCCATATAATCGGCATCAACGCCTTTACTGGTGGTTGACTCAACCTCCCAGCCAGGAAGCAGTTCAGACAGTCTCTTCATCAACAGTGGATTTCTCGTACCCCCGCCACACACATAGAGCGCAGGTTGGTTACCCAAGCGATAAGTCTCCACTTCATTCGCTATCGTCAATGCAGTGTATTCACAAAGTGTGTGCTGAACATCTTCTGCCGCAAGGTCTTTAAATTCTGTTAATTGTTGCTCTAACCACGGTAGATTAAATAGCTCCCTGCCAGTGCTTTTCGGCGGCATTTGAGATAGATAAGATTCATTTAATAACTGTTCGAGCAAGGCTTGATTGAGTTGACCTTTAAGTGCGAATTGCGCATCACGGTCAAACTTCTCACCCGTGTGCGTATCAACCCAAGCGTCCATCAACATATTGCCCGGGCCTGTATCATAACCAAGAGTAGGCTGATTCGGGCGCAGTACTGAAATATTCGAGATACCACCAATATTCAAGACTACAACCGAGCTGTCTCGCGGGTGAAAAATCGTATGGTGAAACGCGGGGACTAATGGCGCACCTTGTCCGCCAAGCGCCATGTCTTTGCGTCTGAAGTCGGCAACAGTTTGAATATCTGTTTTAGCGGCAATGATATTAGCGTCACCCAACTGCATGGTAAATGGCGAAGTACCGGTTGGCTGGTGGAATACTGTTTGGCCATGGTTCCCAATCGCAGTCACAGAAGATGCAGGCGTACCTGACTTATCGAGAAGTTGCAGAACAGCATCAGCAAATAGATGACCAAGCTGGTGGTCTAGTTCGCCAATGGCAATCAAATCCGTTTTCTGACCAATACAAACTTCAAGCAGACGCGCTTTGAGATCATCAGGCATTGGGAACTCATCATGAGCGAGCAATGTGATGCGCGAATCTTCAATCGAAACTAAGGCGGTATCAACACCGTCCATACTCGTCCCCGACATCACACCGATATACAGTTCTTTACGATCCATTCCTAAGCTCTTGCACTGCATTCTTAAAGTCTTCCAAAGATTGGTTTAAAAACATTGTAAAGCAAATTTAAAGAGAATAATCTCGGGAAGTTTATGAAATTAGGTTTAATAAGGGATAAATATGGGACCGTTGTGGGTAGATGTCGCGGGCTACGAACTGACAGCTGAAGACAGAGAAATTTTAGAGCACCCAACCGTTGGTGGTCTCATCTTATTCGCTCGAAACTACCACGATAGCAAACAGCTTTCGGCGTTAAATAAAGAGATCCGCAAGGTCGCGAAACGTCCTATTTTGATTGGCGTTGACCAAGAAGGTGGCCGAGTTCAGCGCTTTCGCGATGGCTTTTCAATTATCCCTGCCGCTCAAGAATTCGCGACTAAGAATAATGGTGAGCAGTTAGCAGAACAAGCCGGTTGGTTGATGGCGGCGGAATTGATTGCCCATGATATCGATCTGAGCTTTGCGCCTGTATTAGATAAAGGTCACGACTGTAAAGCGATTGGTAGCCGAGCGTTTGGTGAAGATATTGATACCATCGTTCGCCACAGCAGTGCTTTTATTAAAGGCATGAAATCGGTTGGAATGGCGACAACAGGGAAGCACTTCCCAGGACACGGCGGTGTAATTGCTGATTCGCACTTAGAAACGCCTTACGATCCTAGAGATGATATCTTTGAAACAGACATGGCCATTTTCAAGGCGCAAATTGAAGCCGGAATATTGGATGCCATGATGCCAGCACACGTGGTTTTCTCTCACTATGATGATCAACCAGCGAGCGGCTCTGAGTATTGGTTGCAGAAAGTATTGAAGCAGCAGCTTGGATTCAAAGGCTTAGTTTTTTCTGACGACTTAACGATGGAAGGCGCGGCCATTATGGGCGGACCAGCAGACAGAGCGAAAGCAGCTTTGAATGCTGGCTGTGACATGGTGCTGATGTGTAATAAGCGAGATGCACAAATTGAGGCTCTTGATCATTTAGCGATTCAAGAGGTGCCTTTAGCCAACTCATTGCTTAAAAAGCACTGCTTTGATTTATCGACGCTTCACTCGGATAGTCGATGGAAAGAGGCCTCAGAGCAAATTAAGCGAATGTTAAACGCTGGGTGATAAATAAACACTCTATAAGTTTGAAGAAGGCGATATGAGAAATATCGCCTTTTTTGTATGTGTGAGGTGCAGTTTAAGCTGGTTTGTGTATCAGAGTGAATTAAAGAAGATGTGTAAGTTTTAATTTACAGTAAATGTTTTTTATTGTTTACACTTGCAATCGTTTTTGTAGCTGTTATTGTGTTTTTAAAGATTGTCAGCCCAAATGGAAATTGTGGGTGTAAAAATAAATATACAGGTTGAGTTATGCAGAAAAGTGAATTAAGCAATGTCAATATCATCGACGAACAGGTACTGATTACTCCTGAGGAGTTAAAAGCAAAACTGCCTTTGAGTGATAATGCTCGTCGTTTCATTCAAGAGTCTCGTCAAACTATAGCAAACATTATTCATAAGAAAGATCATCGCATGCTTGTAGTATGTGGCCCATGTTCTATCCATGATATTGAAGCTGCGAAAGAATACGCGAAACGCTTAAAAGCTTTATCTGAGCAGCTTAGCGACCAACTGTATATTGTAATGCGTGTTTACTTTGAGAAGCCTCGTACCACTGTTGGTTGGAAAGGCTTGATCAATGACCCACATCTAGATGGTACGTTCGATATTGAGCATGGTCTGCATGTTGGTCGTGAGTTACTTGTTGAACTCGCTGAGATGGAAATCCCACTAGCAACAGAAGCGCTAGATCCAATCAGCCCGCAATACCTAGCAGATACATTCAGCTGGGCAGCAATCGGCGCTCGTACGACTGAATCACAAACCCACCGCGAAATGGCGAGTGGTCTTTCAATGCCAATCGGCTTTAAGAATGGTACGGATGGCAA
>NZ_JBFRVX010000265.1:0-1974 GCF_041475345.1 Vibrio sp. 10N.222.48.A3
GTTATTGGCAGTGTAAGTGCGGCAACCCTAACGCCTCAGAAAGGCGTATCTATCCTATACATTAATGGTCAAGCAGCTCCGAATAAAATCAGTGAAAATCAGATTAATGAAGGTTTTAACCAGGTTTTAGTTCGCTTTGATAAAAAATTTGGTAACAGCGGTGTTTACTCTTCGGCACCTTATGTATTGAATTTTGATGTTACTGGTGAAGAGGTTGAAATTAAGGCTCCAAAAGTACGTAGCTATATGGAAGCGGAGAAGACCTTTGAAGCTGTGAATCCATCATGGGTAGTTTTTCAGGATGATGTGACTGTTAAATATCAGCAAGATGTTATTGAACGCAAACCCGGTTTTGCGCCATTTGGCGGGCTAGAGTCTCGACTGGCTGAGTACAATGCAAGTAAGGCAGTCTATTTTAAAGATGGCGTGTTACTTGATAAGCCAGCTGAAGCGGTAGTATTAACTTCTGTGGTAGATAATACGACAGCACAGACAAGCGGCAAAGCTCAGAAACCAGTGAAACTGGCTGAGACTCAGAATATTGAGCAATTGCAGGCTTGGTACATCAAAGCTTCTAAGCAAGAACGTAAAGAATTCCGTAAATGGATGATTGACCAAGAGTAATCAATCTTCATCTACAAAAAAAGCGAGACTAATAAGAGTCTCGCTTTTGCTATATTAGTACTTTTTCTGTATCAGTAACAGCTAAATATCTTTCCATTCACCTGGCTGAAGCTGACCCACATCCATATTGCCCATTGAGTAGCGGATTAGACGCAGGGTAGGGAAGCCTATGTTTGCCGTCATTCGTCTTACCTGACGGTTACGTCCTTCGATGATGGTAATCGCTAACCATGTTGTTGGTATCGCCGCTCTGAAGCGCACAGGAGGAGTTCTTTCCCAAACCTGAGGTTCTTGCATCACTTCTACTTCTGCAGGCAATGTCATACCATCTTTTAGCTCAACACCTTTTCTCAATTTATCTAAATCTTTCTCAGAAGGCGCACCTTCAACCTGTACCCAGTAAGTCTTGGTCGATTTTGAGTTCGGCTGAGTCAACTTAGCTTGAAAGATGCCATCATTAGTCAAGACCAATAAACCTTCACTATCTCGATCTAAGCGACCAGCAGCATAAACATCTTTTACGGGAATAAAATCCGCTAGCGTTTTTCTACCTTCGCCATCAGTGAACTGGCTGAGAGTATCAAAAGGTTTGTTGAATAGAATCACTTTGCGATCTTCGGGCGCTACCTTAGGCTTTGCGTTGGTAGGTTTGCCTTTATATCGGTGTTTGCTGGAGTGCGGTTTTTTGTGTGAACTGCCAGTGTCATTTTTGCCACTGTGTTGATTCTGTCTATTACCGCTTTGTTTTAATGTGGTACCAGAACGAGCCGGTTTGTCTGAACGAGATGCGCTGCGTGAGCGAGTAGACATGTTAACTACCTTGCAAAAATGTAAACGAAGTGTGCCGAAAAGTTTTCATAGAAACGGAATTGAGCTATCATTTGCGCGCCTAAAAGACACAAAATAGAACAAGTTGATGGACTCTTAAGCCTGATTTGTTTAATTATACCTTCGTGTTTTATTATAACTGGCTCTTTTATTAAAACAATGCACTCACGGATTTGGCTCATGCTGTCATCAAGATTGCATGAAAAATAAGATAGAGTACGACTATCGAGTAAGCAGTTTTCACTCTCAGAGTGGCTTACTGGTCAATTTATAACACTCTCACTGCTTTAAGTGAGCTTGTAAGAACTATAGGGAAATTTCATGCCTACTGAAAAACCAACGATCATCTATACCATTACTGATGAAGCTCCGGCGCTAGCAACTTACTCTCTGCTGCCTATCATTCAATCTTTTACGGCTTCTTCTGGTATTAACGTTGATACTCGCGACATTTCACTTGCAGGGCGCATTATTGCCAACTTCCCTGACTACCTGAACGAAGAGCAACGTATTGGTGATGCA
>NZ_JBFRVX010000266.1:0-3159 GCF_041475345.1 Vibrio sp. 10N.222.48.A3
GTACCTCAGTCACGTTTAATCAAGCTGAAATCGCGGCGGGGGCGCTCGATAATGTCCTCTTTAGGGCGATAGAAAACTACCCAACTGGAAATGATATTAATCAAGTGCAGATTAATGTAAGTGGTACAGTTACAGATACCGCAACCTACAATGACTCTGCTTTTCCGGTAGGCACTGCAACCGACTCCGATACCTTCAATACAAGTGTTCGTTTTGATGTTGTTCCGGTTGTTGATGATGTACTTGTCTCTGGGCCGGGTAGTGATCCTGATGTAATTGAGATTACCGGCAACGAAGACCAGCTTATTTCCTTGTCAGGTACAGGACCAGTATCGATTGCTCTGACTGACCTTGATGGATCAGAACAGTTTGTATCGATTAAGTTCACCGATGTACCTGATGGCTTCCAGATGCGTGTAGATACTGGCTCTGCTTACACTGTGAAAAACAACGGTGGCGGTGAGTGGAGTGTTCAATTGCCTCAAGCTTCTGGGCTTTCATTCGACTTAAGTGAAATTTCGATTTTACCACCGAAAAACTTCAGTGGTACTGCTGAATTTGGCGTTGAAGTATTCACTCAAGAGTCGCTACTTGGTGTACCAACTGCGGCTGCAAACTTGCCAAGCTTCAAACTGCATGTGGTGCCTGTTGGCGATGATGTTGATACCGACCCGACGGATTCTATAGCGGGTAACGAAGGCCAAAACATTGATATTGAAATCAATGCGACTATTTTAGATAAAGAGTTGTCGGCCTCAGGAAACGGAACGTATACCGAAAATGCACCTGAAACCCTTCGAGTCGAAGTGGCAGGTGTTCCTCAAGGTGCTTCTATCTACTACCCTGACGGAACGACCTTGGGTAGTTATGACTCAACTACACAGCTCTGGACTCTCGATGTTCCAGCTCAGTCGCTAGATAAGATCGTATTTAACTCTGGCGAACATAATAGTGATACAGGTAATGCTTTGGGTATTAATGGTCCACTGCAGATTACCGTTCGTTCTGTGGATACAGATGCTGATAACACGGAGTATTTAGGCACACCAACGAGTTTCGATGTTGATTTAGTGATTGATCCGATCAACGATCAACCGACCTTTGTCAATGTGACTAACCTTGAAACGACAGAAGACTCTAATGGGGTCGCGATTAACAACTTTAGTATCTACGATATCGACGCTAACTTTGATAATCCAGATGCCCCGTATGTACTGACGCTGAAAGTTGACCAAACACTGCCGGGTGCGCAGGGCGAGTTTGTACTCCCAAGCACTCAATCCAATGGTGTGACATTTGTATTGCAGGCTGATGGCTCACTTGTCATGACAGGTAAAGAAGCTGACATCAATGCAGCGCTAACTAATGGCGAGGTTACGTTCAAACCGGACCCGGATCAGAACTATCTCAATCTGGGTGGGTTAGTGACCATTAATGCTACGATCGATGACGGTGGTAATAACGGTTTGATTGATGCGGGTGATCCGAATACCGCTCAAACGAATCAAACTACCTTCACTATTAAAGTGACGGAATATAATGATGCTCCGATAGCGGCCAATGTTGATTTGGGCTCGATTCCGGAAGATGGCCAAATCGTGATTGTTGAGGGTGACTTGATTACGGCAAGCTCTGATATCGAAAATCATAACCTTACCGTAACAGATATCAGCCTTACTCAAAATCAAGGTCAAGGTCAGCTTCAGAGGTTTGAGAACATTGCTGGGGCGGATGACAATTCGATTAATGGTCCATACTGGGTGTTCACGGCAGCTGATGATTATAATGGAGACGTCAAATTCAATTACTCCATTATCGATGATGGTACAACCGACGGTTCGCCGGACTTCAAAGTGGGCAGTGCGGAAATCAGCCTTGTAGTTACAGAAGTTAATGACCAACCAGTGGCAACCGATATTGATTTGGGCACCATGCTTGAAGAAGGTCAGCTAATCATCAAAGCTGAAGACCTGATTACAGCGACGACAGACCCTGAGGGGCATGCCATTACGGTAACTAAGGTCGAAATCGATCAAGGTCAGGGGCAAATTCAGAAGTTTGAGAACGTTGGTGGGGCGGATGACAATTCGATTAATGGCCCATACTGGGTATTCACGGCAGCTGATGATTACAATGGCGATGTTACATTCACCTATACCGTAGAAGATAACGGTACAACCAATGGCTCAAATGATTTCTTAACGGATACCGCGGAAATCAGCGTTGTGGTACAAGGTGTTAACGATACACCTGTTGTTAATGGTGACAATGTCACTGATTTTATTGATGAAGAATCGGGTCAGCTGCTGAGTGGCATCAATGTCAGTGATCCTGATTATGTTGATTCATTTTCTAATGACTTGATGACGGTCACTTTGACGGTGGATTACGGAACGTTAAATGTGTCGCTGCCTGCCGTGACAACTGTGATGGTGAATGGCAACAACACAGGTTCGGTTATCTTAGTAGGTACGTTGAGCGACCTAAATGCATTAATTGACACACCGACTAGCCCTGCGGGTGTTTATCTGGATGCGAGCCTGTCTCCAACCAATAGCATTGGCTTGGAAGTCATCGCGAAAGATAGCGGAAACCCTTCTGGTATCGTCATTGAAACCACGCCAGTTATCTATGATATCGCAGTGACTCCTGTGGCGAATGCGCCGACCTTGTCGATTGATACTGCGTCTAACTACGTCAGAAATATCACCGCTAACCAGTCAGTAAGCGCTAGCGGCGTTCCTTTGGTTGGTATTATTGCTGCCTTGACCGATATTACGGAAGAGCTAACGCTACGTATCAGTGATGTGCCTGTTGGTGCTCAAATTACGAGTGATGTGGGTTCAGTGACTGATGTCGGTGGTGGAGTTTGGATTGCCACGGCGGATGCGATTGACACTGTGAAAGTGGTTGGGCTTTCTGATACGCCGGGAAGCTACACACTCAAAGTGGAGGCGGTTTCAGAAGAGCTAGATAACAGCGATACTGCAACATCGGCTTCGATAGATCTCAACTTGAACATTGTGTCTAACGGGGTTGATATCGATTTAGCTACAGAAACCGACGATGTTCAGTTATTGGCAGGGGCTGGTAATATCGACCTGACAGCGGGATCTGGAAATGATCGTCTGGAAGGTGGTTCGGGTGACGATACGTTAG
>NZ_JBFRVX010000267.1:0-3657 GCF_041475345.1 Vibrio sp. 10N.222.48.A3
AATGAGTATCGATATGGATAAAGGCGAGGCACATTTTCAACTGTGTGAGCGCGGAGAAAAGGCGTTTGGCGAAGCACTAAATCTGTGTGTGTATTTCTTTTTTAAGCAAGGTAAAGTTTATACATTGGTACGCGAACCTCGCCAAGCTTGATTTGATCCAAGAAATTGTTTGTATATATTTCTAAGTCTTTTTGTACCTAAATGTGGACTATTGGCATTATTTTGGGCTCATGTGCCTTTTTCTTAAGATACATCTTGTTGATATCATTTATTTTTTCTAGCATGTAACTAAGAGAAATGGATTAGAGGCTCTAATGATAATCTGGTTACAACTCAAACGTTGGGTCAAAGCGAATATCTTTGTTTTGAATGGTAAAAACCTACTGTTTACTTTCCTCGGCTACGTGTTTTTATCGTGGTCGACATTGTATTTAGCGGGTGAAACGGACTTAACCAACTCGTTTACTACATTTGCATACTATTTAGTCGTGACGGCTTCTACGGTTGGTTATGGCGATTTGTCACCGACGACGGAAGCGGGGCGATGGATTGTTATTTTGTTTGTTATCCCTGGAGGGCTCAGCCTTTTCGCTGCTTTACTGGGTAAGGTGGCAACAGAAGGTGTTGAATATTGGCGAGCGGGCTTGTTAGGTAAAAGGAGAGTTAGAGTGGAAAACCACATTTTGATGTTGGGGTGGAATGAACAAAGAACCATTCATCTCATCCGTATGCTGCAACATGAAGAAACGGGCAAGCGACCAATCGTATTATGTACGCGTTCAGATATCGAAAATCCGTTACCCGGTGAGATCAATTTCGTTAAGGTAAACAGCTACACCGATGGTAAAGAGATGGAGAAAACGGGCATTGAGTCAGCCAGCTGTATTCTTATTGATAACCCCGAAGACGACATCACGCTGTCTGCAGCGCTTTATTGTGCGAACCGAAACCCTAAGGCTCATCTTCTGGTTTACTTTAAAGATGAGGCGTTGAGCGATTTACTGCATCAACATTGCCCAAACTCTGAATGTATTCCGGCAGTGGGTGCCGAAATGCTGGCTAAAGCTGCGGTTGATCCCGGTTCAAGTGCGCTTCATCAAGAGCTTTTAAGCTCAACTAGAGGTATGACACAGTATTCGACGTATTACCCTAAAGATGCCGAACCTGTAACCGTTGCGCCTATTTTCTCTGTATTCAAAGAGAAGTATAAAGCAACGCTGATCGCGATTGATACGGGGAGTGGTATAGAGCTTAATCCGGAGTTAGACCAAGTTGTCAGCAGCGGTACTAAGTTGTTTTACATTGCCGATGAGCGAATTGATCATTTCGATTGGAAAGGCTTTTAGACGGCTATTTAGTCTCTCCTGAAGCGAAAGAAGGCCTCATTGTGAGGCCTTCTTACTATCGTTCGAATATAGCGCAGCTTATTTCTTTTATATCTCTCGCTTTAGAGAGAATGGAAAATTATTGAGCTTCGGCTAATGCGATACCGCGTTGCGTTAACCCGCAAAGCATCACTGGCACAGCATTAAAGATCTCTTCAAATTGCTCAAGGCCTTCGATGCCTTGTTCTGCAAGCGTAGCAATGGAAGTTTCTGGATCGTAAAGCATGCTTAGTGAAAGCAACACGCCGCCGACCAATGCGTTGTCTTCGCTGTCTTCGGGCATCAGTGTTTCCCAATCATCACGGGCTATCTGCCAACCTTGAAGTAAGCCTTCACAAAAATCGCGAGCTGCTGTATTTACAACTTCTGCATCATCTAATTGACAAGCTTCAGGCCATACCCAAGTACCTTCGATCAGTTCTGGGCGGGTTTTGTTCCAAAGCGCGATGATAACTTCAATGTAGCTTTCCAGCTGTTCACCGTCGGTAAAAGGCGCGACTTCTTCGCCACCCCAAAGGAATGGCAGCCATTCATGAGGGGTTAACACATTTGGAGCGGCTGCCATTGCAGTGACAAAGCCCATGGTTTTGTGTTCTGTGATTAGCTTTCCTTCCAACTCTGGAAGCGCAAGAATATCTTGTAAAGTCAAAGTGAGGTACCGTAAAAGGGAACATATTTGTGCTTATAGTACCAATGAACTTGCGCCAATCAAGCTTCATCTAAAAACGCTTGATGTCATTAGTGATAAACACTAGGTTAAACAGAAAGAAAATAACAAGATAATTATGCAAATACGCTCGTCTCTCAAGAAAAAAAGTATGGTAGCGCTTGGTGTATACCTCGCAATGTTCATTGCCATTGTCGGTAGTGTGACGTATTACGTCGTAGAATCTCCTGTACGCGCTAAGTTGCAACAAAACCTCGACTTACGTACACAACTGTTATCGGAATTGATTACAGCACCCCTCGGCAGCTCTCAAGGTTTTGTTGATAGTTTGGTTGGTTTCGCTCAGGCGCAGCGCAGTGATACTGATGTTATACCGTTATTTATTAAGTCAATGTTGGCGGCGAGCGATGACACGATCGTCAGCGCAGGTATTTGGCCAGAACCGCATGCATTGGATTCTGATAAAATCCTTAACAGTTATTTTTTCAACAAAGCCGACGATGGTGATATTGACCAGCTCTTTTCTTATAACAACCCCAAAAATGCGCCTTATCAGAACGAATATTGGTATACATCTGTAGTAAACAAAGCGCAGGGTACCATTGCATGGAGCAATGTGTATATTGACCCATATACACATGTTCAAATGATCACAGCATCTTCACCTTACTATTACGATGGAACTTTTGCAGGTGTCGCGACGGTGGATCTCTCACTCGAAGAGTTGCTCGGCTTTATCAAGAACCATGCGGAAGAATACAACCTTGGTATTACTCTAAGAGACAAACTCAACCAAGTGTTGGTTTCTCATAACTTCAATCTCGTTGATGGGATTTATATTAGTAGTAACCAATTTGGAGAGTTTGGATGGCAAGTGGATGTCGTCAACTCAAAATCACGAGTAGCAGACGAAGTGTTTCGTCAGGTAATGAGCGTTGAAGGCGGTATTGTGCCGCTGTTGTTGTTGTGTGTCATGGCCGGTTATTACTTACTGAACCGCTATTTGATAAGCCCAATCACAACGATTGCCGCCCAAGTTGATAGTTCTAAAGCGGGCGAGATCATCGATGTTGACTACTCTAGTGATGATGAAATCGGACATTTGATCAAAACCTTCAACGAAAAAACCATCTATCTCGAAGCTGAGAAGGTTAAAGCTCAAGCATCAACCAATGCCAAAACGGCCTTTCTTGCGACCTTGTCACACGAAATTCGTACCCCGATGAATGGTGTATTAGGAACGGCTCAGATCTTACTGAAAACCCCTTTGAGCACAGAGCAAGAGAAGCATCTTAAGAGCCTGTATGATTCGGGTGATCATATGATGACGTTACTCAATGAAATTTTGGATTTTTCAAAGATAGAGCAGGGTCGGTTAGATCTGGATGAAACACGATTCCCGCTTGATTCAATCATAGGAAGTATCAACAGTGTCTATTACACATTGTCTTCCGAGAAAGGGCTTCAATTCAAAGTGTACTCCGAAGTGCCTTCTGGCCGTTGGTACTTCTCAGACAAAGCACGCCTTCGCCAAATTTTATTTAACCTCTTAAACAACGCAGTCAAGTTTACCTCTCGAGGCTTTGTCGAGGTGTATCTTAAAGA
>NZ_JBFRVX010000268.1:0-1664 GCF_041475345.1 Vibrio sp. 10N.222.48.A3
CCCTTTTCCCATCAAGCCTTTGCAACTCAGGACATGAATGATGTTTTCTTTTCTGTCCAATAATGGCCGATAACACTCGGCGATGCCTACCCTTCGGGGGAGGACTTGCAATAAAACTTAGCGACATAGTGATGCTCCGGAAGGCTCAATAATAATAAATGACAATTTACAATAAATGTCATTTATTATATTGTCAACGCACCAATTTGATTTAAGAGCACAATAACTTTTGTGCAAAACGGCAATACTTTTGTATTAAACGACGACCTCGTTTGACTGAGTAGGCGGTAATCGATAGCATCAGACTAATACTGTCGTTATCGAAAGTTCTTATTTTCAAAGCCTTAAATAAGGGTTTAGACACAATTTATTGGTAGTGAATAATGCTTACTAAAGAAAAAATATTAGATGCATCTGAAATCGTTTTACGTAAGTTCGGTCCTAGAAAAACGACCGTTGTTGACGTAGCTCGAGCCCTTGATGTGAGTCACGGAACGGTATACCGACACTTTGCAACTAAAGCAGAACTGCATGAAGCCATAACATTAAGATGGCTGGATCGTGTCACCGCACCATTAACTGAGATCACAAATAGACCGGAAAGCGCATCACTAAGGCTTCGAGAGTGGTTTGAGGCGTTAACGGCCATTAAAAGAAGAATTTTTATTGGTGAGCCTGAGTTGTTTGAATCATATTCATCACTAACACAACAAACACCCGAGCACGTAAAATCAAAACACATCAATCATCTGTTGCAGCAAGTTGAGTCGATTTTGAATGATGGCGTTAGAGAAGGTGTCTTTGAAATTAAGGATTGTACTATCACTGCACGCTGCTTCTTTTTTGGTACCGTGCGTTACCACCACCCACTTCATTCACCAGAATGGAAGAGCGACACCATTGAACAAGAATTTACACAGCTTTTTTCTTTGTTAGAAAAAGCCATCTATAAACACTGATTCCTAATCGTTTTTTGAAATAGCCGATTAGATGGGAGAGGATGATTATGAAGCGTACACTGTTTCTATGTGGGTTAATGGCTAGCCAATTACTATCGCTGAATCTCGCATTCGCCTCTCCTCAACAAGAGATTGACCATCTGCTTACCTTTGTTGAATCAACGCAGTGCAAATATGAGCGAAATGGTACAATCCACACCGGGCCAGAAGCGGCCGCACATATAAAAAAGAAAGCTGATTATTACGCCGACGAGATTGAGTCTGCTGAAGATTTCATCGCGTATTCAGCAACAAAAAGTATGTTGAGTGGGCGCCATTACCAAGTTCACTGTGAAGGCAAAACATCGGTTAGTAGTGAAGTTTGGCTAAAATCCGAACTTGATGACTTTCGGTCTCGCTAACTTTTTAGCTTACTTACTCTCTAATGTTCAGCCCTGCTAACTTACTGCCCTGCTAAATAGTAAACAACAAAGTGCCAAACAAAAAAAGAGCCCCTAAGCTGGAGCTCTTTTCGTTTTTTGATACTTCCTGTATCCATAGACAAGTCCAATCTGTAGTACTTTCACTGAAAGCCAGATCATCGATATCTCCAGTTGTGTATCAACTTAAATGTAACACAATCTCCAGGCTTTTCTAAAACACAACAGAGATAATGAGTTTAGTCCCACTCCATCTCACCACTCAGCACTTGTTCGATGTCATCAA
>NZ_JBFRVX010000269.1:0-22729 GCF_041475345.1 Vibrio sp. 10N.222.48.A3
TCATGGTGGGTTTGACGTAGAGTATCCGCGCGGATCTCGCTATAATCCCTCAGAGTTTAAACATTGAGATTGTGAAAAGCGAATGAAAACAATTGAGGTTGATGAGGACCTATACCGTTTTATTGCGGGTCAGACAGAACGTATTGGCGAAAGCGCTTCAGATATTCTGCGCCGCTTGTTACTGGTTGATAACCAAGGCACGGTTCCGATCGAAGAGATCGTTGAGCCAAAAGGTATCGTTGTTAGCAAAGAGGTAGGCTTTACTCCAGAGAAGTTCGATGGCGTTAAAGAAATGCGCTCACTACTAATATCAGATGAGTTTGCATCACTAAAGAAAGCCATTGATCGTTTCATGCTTGTGTTATCAACACTGCATAAAATCGACCCTTTAAGCTTTTCAGAAGCAACTCAAGTAAAAGGCCGTAAGCGTGTTTACTTTGCAGACAACGAAGCGACGTTGTTAGCAAACGGCAACACAACTAAGCCTAAAGCTATTCCACAAAGTCCTTTTTGGGTTATTACGAATAACAATACAAGCCGAAAAAGACAGATGGTTGAACAGCTTATGAGCCGCATGAGTTTCCAAGCAGAATTGATAGAAAAAGTAACAGGTTCAATTTAACGAAATCTGATTTAAACCTCATAATATCCATGGCTAAGAAGATATTATGAGGTTTTTTTGTTTTTAAATTTTATATAAGGATGTCGATAATGGCTATGCACCCTCGTGCCGGGCAGAAAGCTCTGCAGGAAGATCTTCATAATATCCCGGCTTTAGTTGCAAACTATTTCTTACAGCAACCGGATGCTACTAACCCAGATCATAAAGTACTGTTCGGTACTTCAGGTCACCGCGGTACAGCAGACAAATCAACATTTAATGAAAACCACATTCTAGCGATCGCACAAGCGGTTGCTGAGGTTCGTGCCGATCAAGGTACAACAGGCCCACTTTTCTTAGGCAAAGATACTCACGCTCTATCTGAACCTGCTTTTTCTACGGTTATTGAAGTGCTAGTTGCAAACGGCGTTGAGGTTATCGTTCAAGAAAACAATGGCTTTACTCCAACTCCAGGTATCTCGCACGCGATTCTTACGCACAATCTAGTGAATGATAAAAAAGCTGACGGCATTGTTATCACGCCTTCACATAACCCACCTCAAGACGGGGGCATTAAATACAACCCGACACACGGTGGCCCTGCTGAAGCTGAACTGACTCAAGCGATTGAAGATCGTGCGAATGTGATTATTGCTGAGCAAATGCAAGGCGTTAAGCGCACTCCTATCGCACAGGCTAAACAGTCTGAGCTGGTGAAAGAAGTTGATTTAGTTGCTCCTTACGTTGCTGACTTGGTTAACGTGGTTGATATGGAAGCAATCCAGAAAGCAAACATCAAGATTGGTGTTGATCCACTGGGTGGTAGCGGTATTGATTACTGGCGTCAAATTGGCAAAGCGTACAACCTAGACCTGACTCTGGTCAGTGAAGCTGTTGATCCTTCGTTCCAATTTATGTCTCTAGACAAAGATGGTGTGGTTCGTATGGACTGTTCTTCTCCATACGCAATGGCAGGCTTACTGGCACTTAAAGACGACTATCAATTAGCGTTTGGCAACGACCCAGACTACGATCGCCACGGCATTGTTACGCCAAAAGGCTTGATGAATCCAAACCACTTCCTAGCGGTGTGTATTGACTACTTATACCGTAACCGTGAAGGTTGGGGTAAAGACGTTGCAGTGGGTAAAACATTGGTATCAAGTGCTCTGATTGACCGCGTTGTTGCTGACTTAGGTCGCGAGCTTTGCGAAGTGCCAGTGGGATTCAAATGGTTCGTTGATGGTCTTTATAACGGTCAGTTTGGTTTCGGTGGTGAAGAGAGTGCGGGGGCATCTTTCTTACGTAAAGACGGTACGCCTTGGTCAACAGATAAAGATGGCCTGATTCTTTGCCTACTTGCCGCTGAGATCACAGCAGTAACGGGCAAGAACCCACAAGAATACTACGAAGAACTTGCCGCTAAACATGGCGAATCTAAGTACAACCGTATTCAAGCAGTAGCTAACGGCGCACAAAAAGACGTGCTTAAGAAGCTATCTCCAGAGATGGTTTCAGCTGAGACGCTTGCTGGTGATGCGATTACTGCTCGCTTAACACACGCCCCAGGTAATGGCGCTGCGATTGGCGGCCTAAAAGTGACAACTGAGAACGGTTGGTTTGCCGCTCGTCCATCAGGCACTGAAGACATCTACAAGATCTACTGTGAAAGCTTTAAAGGTGAAGAGCACCTAAAAGCAATCGAAGCAGAAGCTCAAGAGATTGTTAACCAAGTATTTGCAGCCGCTGGTCTATAATCGAATACAGATTAGTAGAGTCATCAAGTAAATAGTGAAAGGGTTGATGTGAAAGCATCAGCCCTTTTTATTTGTCTGTGAGTAAGTGGCTAAGACTAAATCAACTCAATGGCTGAATAGATTAGCCGTGTGGCCAGCTTTGTGGCATCACAAACCAAAACTGCCCTGATTTGGTTTGCCCATGAACGAAGCGATCACCAAACTCGGTGATAGGCTCGCAGGTGAAATCATCAGTGCCCGCTGCCCATTGCTCTTTGGTGAGAGGGTAGAGCACTTCAGGAATTAAATGAGCTTGGTTTTGATAGCACCAAAAACCGTTTACTTGGCTTGGATTAATGTCGTAACTCAAACATTCAGTCGGTACTTTTTGATCTAAGAAGGGGTTGGTATATAGACGCCCCTGCATGAGGAGATGTTTTGAGTCGACATCGGTCTCTGGATACTGTTCAATAAAGGCGGCTGAAGATGACATACCAAGCTGGTGGCTTAGCATCCTATCGAGCTTCTTATCCAATTGATCATGAGAGTTTGGCCCAAACCATGTTTGTTCATGGAGCAGATAGAACTTAATCGCCACTTCCCAATGTTGCAGCTTTTGGCTGCTCTCCTCTTCAAGAAT
Source organism: Vibrio sp. 10N.222.48.A3 (assembly GCF_041475345.1). Lineage (NCBI taxonomy): Bacteria > Pseudomonadati > Pseudomonadota > Gammaproteobacteria > Vibrionales > Vibrionaceae > Vibrio > Vibrio sp. 10N.222.48.A3. The sequence goes on from NZ_JBFRVX010000269.1 coordinate 2,978, forward strand.
AAAGTCGATTGCACCTAGCGTTCTGCCATCCACATTAATCTGAATTTCATCGTACTTGATCGAATAATCAGGTGAAGCTTCGATGACTTGTTCACATAGGTGCTGGTAGAGGAAACCTAACCTAGGATTACCATTGTATGTATGTGATGCATCTATGGTATGAGGGCTTGAGAATGCACTGAGATCCGAAATCGGTGGCTTGATTTCTAGTAATGGCGGTGAGTCGATGACCCATTGGTAAAAACATTGCAGTGCTGTCATCTCTTCCTCATAAACTAGCTCTTTATAAACATAACCCTGGGGCTTTCGACATTCTACCCGTAAATTGATATAACGACGTTATTATAAAGGTAAGCTGGAAATAAAAATGAATAACTTACAATTAGAAAAGCTACTTAACGAAAAACTGCAGCCACAGCAAATTAAAGATTACTGTCCTAATGGTCTTCAAGTTGAAGGCGTAACAGAAGTGAAGCGAATCGTTACTGGTGTGACAGCTTCTCAAGCCTTGATTGATAAAGCGGTAGAACTGAACGCAGACGCTTTATTAGTCCATCACGGCTTCTTCTGGAAAGGTGAATCAGAAGCAATTCGTGGCATGAAGGGTAAGCGCATTCGTACCCTGATTAAAAATGACATCAACCTTTTAGGATACCATCTCCCTCTTGATATCCACCCTGAGCTTGGTAACAACGCTAAGCTTGCAGAGTTGCTTGATATCGAAGTCGAAGGCGGTTTAGAAGGGCACCCACAATCTGTTGCGATGTTTGGCAAGTTGAGTGCGCCAATGACGGGTGCAGAGTTTGCTGCAAAAATTGACCAAGTTCTAAATCGTAAACCACTGCATATCGCTCCAGAAAACCAAGACAAAATGATTACTACTGTCGGTTGGTGCACCGGTGGTGGTCAAGATTACATTGAGTTAGCGGCTTCTCAAGGTATTGATGCATTTATCTCTGGTGAAATTTCAGAGCGCACTACGTACTCAGCACGTGAACAAGACATTCATTACTTTGCCGCAGGCCACCATGCAACAGAACGCTATGGGGTGAAAGCGCTAGGTGAATGGCTAACGAAAGAACATGGCTTAGACGTAGAATTTATCGATATTGATAATCCAGTGTAGCCACGTTTAGAGGTTATGACTTTCTGGATATTTGTACCTTCATTGAAGTGATACGAAATACTGGAAGATAAAAAAGGGTTGATGTTAATACATCAACCCTTTTTGATTTTAATCGATTAGAAAAGTCGAAACTTTACTATTCGCGCTCGTGTAGAGCTTGGAAATCACGCTGTTCTTCACCAGTGTACAACTGACGAGGGCGACCGATGCGGTTCGTCGGATCGCTGTGCATTTCGTTCCAGTGTGCAATCCAACCGATAGTACGAGACATCGCGAAGATTACTGTGAACATTGATACCGGAATACCGATCGCTTTCAGAATGATACCTGAGTAGAAATCTACGTTCGGGTATAGTTTCTTCGATACAAAGTACTCATCAGAAAGAGCGATGCGCTCAAGCTCCATTGCAACGTCAAGTAGTGGATCTTGAATGTTCAGCTCTTTAAGTACTTCGTGGCACGCTTCGCGCATTACCGTTGCACGCGGATCGTAGTTCTTGTAAACACGGTGACCGAAGCCCATTAAACGGAACGGGTCATCTTTGTCTTTTGCTTTTGCTACGTACTCTTCAATGTTGTCTACGCTACCGATCTCTTCAAGCATCATTAGACAAGCTTCGTTAGCACCGCCGTGAGCAGGACCCCACAAAGAAGCGATACCAGCAGCAATACAAGCAAATGGGTTTGCGCCCGAAGAGCCTGCTAAACGAACCGTTGACGTTGAAGCATTTTGTTCGTGATCTGCGTGTAACGTAAAGATTTTGTCCATTGCGCGAGCAACAACAGGGTTTACTTCATATTCTTCACATGGATTTGCATACATCATGTGCAGGAAGTTTTCTGCGTAGCCTAGGTCATTGCGTGGGTAGATAAACGGTTGACCGATAGAATATTTGTAACACATTGCAGCCAGTGTTGGCATTTTTGAAATTAGGCGGTATGCCGCAATTTCACGGTGTGTGTCGTTATTAACATCTAATGAATCATGATAGAACGCAGCAAGCGCACCTACCACACCACACATAACAGCCATTGGGTGAGCATCACGGCGGAAGCCGTGGAAGAAACTAGCAATTTGCTCATGAACCATGGTGTGACGCGTGACAGTCGTCTTGAACTCTTCGTATTGAGCTCGAGAAGGAGCTTCGCCGTATAAAAGAATGTAACAAACTTCTAAGTAATCAGCATTATTGGCCAGTTGATCAATTGGATAACCACGGTGTAGAAGGATACCTTTTCCACCGTCAATATAAGTGATTTGCGATTCACAAGATGCAGTGGCAAGAAAACCAGGATCAAAAGTGAAAAAACCATTAGAACCCAGTGTACGAACGTCGATGACTGGAGTACCAAGTACACCTTCTGTAATCGGCAATTCGATCGGCGCTTGACCTTCAATATGAAGGGTAGCTTTCTTATCCGCCATAACAATCTCCTTTGTTATTATTAATCCGTCCAGGATGTTTATGTGCCATTTTTTTACTGGTCTTACGTCAGAAAGTCAATTTTTCTGCAGCTTTGTGTGCACTTGTTAGTGTTTTTTACATTAAATTCGTTAAAAGTCTGTGCTGTGTAGCATTATTTGTTGCATCAATTGTATTAGAATGTTGCCAGCCGTATAGTGGCGCTGAAAAGTTTGGTTAAAACCTTATAAATGCAAGGCTAAGAAGAAATGTGAGGTGTCTTCGGAAATCTAGCTGTTAACAATTATTTTACAATTATCTAAGGCTCAACTTATGTTATTTGTTAAGTTAATGTTAAATTTTGAGGGTTTGCAATCAAATTTTGTCCATAACAATACATAAGGTTATTTAATGACCATCATGCTCAATGGAGCTGAGTGAGCGAGCCCGTGAAAGAAAGAAAGACAAGACCTGTTAATTTAGATTTACAGACCATCCACTTTCCTATCACAGCAATAGCTTCCATCCTACACCGTGTGTCTGGGGTGATTACTTTTGTTGCGATCGGAATTCTGCTTTGGTTACTATCCATTTCCCTCTCTTCCCCTGTAGGCTTTATGGAAGCTAGCGACATTGTCGACGGTTTCTTCGTGAAGTTTATTCTGTGGGGCATTTTAACCGCTTTGGCTTACCACATTGCTGGTGGTATTCGTCACCTTCTTATGGACCTTGGTCACTTTGAAGAGCTGGAATCTGGCGCTAAGAGCGCGAAGGTTGCATTCGCAGCAACAGCGGTATTGTCTCTACTAGCGGGGATCTTAGTATGGTAAACAACGTTTCTACTTTTGGTCGTAATGGTGTGCATGATTATCTATTGATTCGTGCAACAGCCATCATTATGACGCTTTACACTATCTACCTAGTGAGCTTTTGTGCTTTCTCCGGTGATATTTCTTACGCATCTTGGACGCAATTCTTTGGTGGTACTTTCACTAAAGTCTTCACCATGTTAGCGCTTACTTCAATTTTGGTTCACGCGTGGATCGGCTTGTGGCAAGTACTAACTGACTACATCAAATGTGCAAAATTGCGCGTTGGTCTTCAAGTCGGTGTTGTTGCGGTTCTTCTAGGATATTTCTTCTCTGGTCTGTTTATTTTGTGGGGTGCGTAAGTGACTATTCCTGTTCGTGAGTTTGATGCTGTAGTAATTGGCGCTGGTGGTGCTGGTATGCGCGCCGCGCTACAAATTTCTGAGCAAGGCCTATCTTGTGCGTTGCTTTCTAAAGTTTTCCCAACTCGTTCTCATACTGTATCTGCGCAAGGTGGTATCACCGTTGCTCTTGGTAATGCGCATGAAGATCACTGGGAACAACACATGTACGATACGGTAAAAGGTTCCGATTACATCGGCGACCAAGATGCTATCGAATACATGTGTAAAAATGGTCCTGAGTCGGTTATCGAACTAGAAAAAATGGGTCTTCCATTTTCTCGTTTTGATAACGGCAGTATTTACCAACGTCCGTTTGGTGGCCAATCTAAGAATTTTGGTGGTGAGCAAGCGGCTCGTACCGCAGCGGCAGCCGACCGTACTGGTCACGCACTGTTACACACGCTTTACCAACAAAACATTAAACACAAAACGACGGTTTTCTCTGAGTGGTATGCACTGGATCTTGTTAAAAACGAAGATGGTGCAATCTTAGGTACTACCGCGCTTTGTATGGAGACGGGTGAGGTTTGCTACTTCAAAGCGAAGGCAACAATCCTTGCTACTGGTGGTGCTGGTCGTATTTACGCATCAACAACCAATGCTCACATTAACACTGGTGACGGTGTTGGCATGGCGATTCGTGCTGGCGTTCCAATGCAAGACATCGAAATGTGGCAGTTCCACCCAACGGGTATCGCTGGCGCAGGTGTTTTGGTAACAGAAGGTTGTCGTGGTGAAGGTGGTTACCTTCTCAATAAAGACGGCGAGCGCTTCATGGAACGTTATGCTCCGAATGCTAAAGATTTAGCTGGTCGTGATGTTGTAGCTCGTTCGATGATGGTTGAGATTCGTGAAGGTCGTGGTTGTGATGGTCCATGGGGTCCACACATCAAGCTGAAACTCGATCACCTAGGTAAAGAGACGCTTGAATCTCGTCTACCGGGTGTATGTGAGCTTTCTCGTACGTTCGCTCACGTTGATCCTGTTAAAGAACCAATTCCTGTAATCCCAACGTGTCACTACATGATGGGTGGTGTTCCTACACAGGTTTCTGGTCAAGCAATTAAACAAACTGAAGACGGTACAGACGTTGAAATTCAAGGTCTATTCGCTTGTGGCGAAATCGCTTCAGTATCAGTACACGGTGCAAACCGTCTAGGTGGCAACTCGCTACTTGATTTGGTTGTGTTCGGTCGTGCGACAGGTCTTCACCTTGGTGAGACTTTGAACAAACAAGCTGAAGCAAAACCTGCAACTGAAGCTGACATTGAACGTTCACTAGAGCGCTACAATCGTTGGGAAAACAGTACTGACGGTGAAGATCCTGCGGTAATTCGTAAAGACCTTCAGCAATGTATGCAGAACAACTTCTCTGTATTCCGTGAAGGTAAAGCGATGGCTGACGGCTTAGAAGAGCTGAAAGTGATTCGTGAGCGTCTTAAAAATGCACACCTTTCAGACAAGTCGACTGAGTTCAACACGCAACGTATTGAGTGTTTAGAGCTGGAAAACTTGATGGAAACGGCATTTGCAACCGCGGTTGCAGCAAACTTCCGTACAGAGAGTCGTGGAGCGCATGCTCGTTTTGACTTCCCAGATCGTGATGATGAGCAATGGCTATGCCACTCACTTTACAACCCTGAATCAGAAAGTATGACTAAGCGTGGCGTGAACATGGAACCTATCCATCGTGAAGCATTCCCGCCGAAAGCACGTACGTACTAAGGAGATATGACCATGAAACTGAATTTCTCTTTATACCGTTACAACCCAGACGTGGACCAGAAACCTTACATGAAAGAGTACACCCTAGAGGTGGAAGAAGGTTCTGACATGATGCTTTTGGACGCGCTTATTCTTTTGAAAGAGCAAGATCCAACGATTTCATTCCGTCGCTCATGCCGTGAAGGTGTATGTGGTTCTGATGGTTTGAACATGAATGGTAAAAATGGATTGGCGTGTATCACGCCACTGTCTGCACTTTCTGGCCAAGATAAAATCGTAATTCGCCCACTTCCAGGTTTGCCTGTCGTGCGTGATTTGATCGTAGACATGACTCAGTTCTACGATAACTACGAAAAAGTTAAGCCGTTCTTAGTGTCTGATGGCAATGTGCCACCGGCTCGTGAAAACCTACAAAGCCCTGATGAGCGTGCTCATTTAGATGGTTTGTATGAATGTATTATGTGTGCATGTTGTACGACTTCATGCCCATCATTCTGGTGGAATCCAGATAAGTTCATCGGACCAGCAGGCCTACTTGCAGCATACCGTTGGCTAATAGATAGCCGAGATACGGCGACAGACGAACGTCTGTCCGATCTTGATGATGCATTTAGCGTTTTTCGTTGCCATGGCATCATGAATTGTGTAAGTGTTTGTCCTAAGGGATTAAATCCGACGAAAGCGATTGGTCACATTAAGACCATGCTAGTGAATCGTTCGGTTTAAGTTATATAAAAATTGCCGCCCTAGAAGTTTTGGGGCGGCCTTTTAATAGCTCGGCATAGACCGCAGCAAACGTGAAAACTACTGGTTAAGGGAAAATATGCACAACGGCGTGATGAAGGCATGGCTCGAGTCTTCACACTTGGCTGGCGCCAATGCAACGTACGTAGAAGAACTCTATGAACTGTATCTAAGTGACCCCGATTCGGTAAGTGACGAATGGAGAAGTGTTTTTGAAGAACTGCCTGTGCAAGCTTCAGAAGCAGTGGAACAACCACACTCTCGTGTTCGTGAATACTTCCGTCGACTCGCTCAAGAAACAAAGCATTACAGTGTCCAAGTTAGTGATCCAGATGTCGATGCGAAACAAGTAAAGGTTCTGCAACTTATTAATGCCTATCGATTCCGAGGGCATCAATCAGCAAATCTAGACCCCCTAGGTTTATGGGAAAGAGATACAGTCGCTGAACTGGATCCTTCTTTCCACACTCTTACCGAAGATGACCTCAATGAGACGTTTAACGTCGGCTCTTACGCTATTGGCCAAGAGACGATGGTGCTTCGAGATTTGTACAAATCTTTAAAGCAAACTTATTGTGGTTCGATTGGTGCTGAATACATGCACATGACTAACACAGAGCAAAAGCGTTGGATCCAACAACGTTTAGAGTCTGTTTCTGGTCAACCCTCTTTCGATAAAGAAGAAAAGCAAGCTTTCCTAGAAGAGCTAACGGCTGCTGAAGGTCTTGAGCGCTATCTTGGTGCTAAATTCCCTGGTGCAAAACGCTTCTCTTTGGAAGGTGGTGATGCTCTTATCCCAATGACGAAAGAAATCATTCGTCATGCCGGTGGACAAGGCATGCGTGAAGTTGTTGTTGGTATGGCTCACCGTGGTCGTCTAAACATGCTGGTCAATGTGCTTGGTAAAAAGCCACAAGACCTGTTTGACGAATTTGCGGGCAAGCACAGCGATGATTCATGGGGTACTGGTGATGTGAAATATCACCAAGGTTTCTCTGCGGATTTCGCAACCCCAGGCGGCAACGTTCACTTAGCACTTGCATTTAACCCATCTCACTTAGAAATCGTAAACCCGGTAGTTATCGGTTCAGTACGTGCTCGACAAGATCGTCTAGACGATAAAGACGGCAGCCGTGTACTTCCAATTACTATCCACGGTGATTCAGCTATCGCTGGCCAGGGTGTAGTGCAAGAGACGTTTAACATGTCTCAAGCGCGTGGTTTCTGTGTCGGTGGTACGGTTCGTATCGTTGTAAACAACCAAGTTGGTTTTACGACGTCTAACCCTCGCGATACACGTTCTACGATGTACTGTACAGATATCGCGAAGATGGTTCAGGCTCCGATTTTCCACGTTAATTCTGATGATCCAGAAGCGGTTGCGTTCGTAGCGCGTCTTGCATTGGATTACCGTAATACCTTTAAGCGTGATGTTGTTATTGATTTGGTTTGTTACCGTCGCCACGGTCACAATGAAGCCGATGAGCCGAATGCAACACAGCCTTTGATGTACCAAAAAATCAAGAAGCATCCAACACCACGTAAGCTTTATGCTGATGTGTTAATGGAGCGCGGTGAGTTTGGTATTGATACGGCAACTCAACTGGTTAACGAATATCGTGATGCACTTGATCACGGTGAAGTTGTGGTTAAAGAGTGGCGCCCAATGGCACTTCACTCTGTGGATTGGTCTCCTTACCTAGGTCACGACTGGAACATTGAGTGGGACAATAAGATTGATATCGAGCGCCTGAAAGAGCTTGGTACTAAACTTTGCCAATACCCAGACAGCCACAAGCTGCAAAGCCGAGTAAATAAACTGTACAACGATCGAACTGCCATGGTGAATGGTGAGAAACAAGTCGATTGGGGTATGGCTGAAACACTGGCTTATGCAACACTTGTTGACGACGGTAAGCGTATTCGTATCTCTGGCCAAGATTCAGGTCGTGGTACGTTCTTCCACCGTCACTCAGTACTGCACAATCAATCAGATGCAAGCACGTATGTTCCTCTTGCGAACATTCATGATAAACAAGGGCCATTCCAAGTGTTTGACTCTGTGTTATCTGAAGAAGCGGTACTCGCATTTGAGTATGGCTATGCGACAGCAGAGCCAAGCGGTCTCACCCTTTGGGAAGCACAATTTGGTGATTTCGCAAACGGTGCACAAGTTGTTATCGACCAATTCATTTCATCAGGTGAGCAAAAGTGGGCACGTCTATGTGGTCTAACTATGTTGCTTCCTCACGGTTATGAAGGCCAAGGCCCTGAGCACTCTTCTGCGCGTCTTGAGCGTTACCTTCAGTTGTGTGCTGAACAAAACATGCAGGTTGTTGTTCCTTCAACGCCAGCTCAGGTTTATCACATGATTCGCCGTCAGGTTGTTCGACCAATGCGTCGTCCACTGATTGTAATGTCACCTAAGTCATTGCTTCGTCACCCTTTGTGTACATCTTCTCTTGAAGATTTGGCAGAAGGCACGTTCCAACCAGCTATCGCAGAAATTGATGATCTGGCTCCTGAGAACGTAAAACGCGTCGTGTTCTGTTCAGGTAAGGTTTACTTTGACCTGCTTGACCAAAGACGTAAGAACGAGCAAGACGATGTCGCTATTGTACGTATTGAGCAACTTTACCCGTTCCCTTATGAGGACGTGAGAGCTGCAATCGCACAATACACAAATGTAGTCGATTACGTTTGGTGTCAAGAAGAGCCACAAAACCAAGGTGCTTGGTACAGTAGCCAACATAATTTCCGAGCTGCTATCCCAGTAGGTGCTGATATTCAATACGCAGGTCGTCCTGCATCAGCGTCACCAGCTGTTGGCTATATGTCGGTACACTTGAAACAACAAAAAGCGTTAGTAGACGACGCTTTGACCCTACTTAAGAACTAGAAGTAAAAGGAAAATACAGACATGGCAATTGAAATTCTGGTTCCAGATTTACCTGAATCTGTGGCTGACGCAACAGTAGCGACTTGGCACAAAAAACCAGGCGAAGCCGTTGCACGTGATGAAGTCATTGTAGACATCGAAACAGATAAAGTAGTTCTAGAAGTACCGGCTCCTGAAGCGGGTGTTCTGGAAGCTATCATCGAAGAAGAGGGTGCTACGGTACTTTCTAAGCAGCTTCTGGCTAAAATTAAGCCTGGTGCTGTCGCTGGTGAACCAACGAAAGACACCACTGAAGATACAGAAGCTTCTCCTGACAAACGCCACAAAGCGGCGCTAACAGAAGAAAGCAACGATGCACTAAGCCCTGCTGTTCGTCGTCTTCTTGCAGAGCACAACCTACAACCAGCTGACGTTAAAGGCACTGGTGTTGGTGGTCGTATTACTCGTGAAGACATTGACGCACACCTAGCAGCAGCGAAAGCGGCTCCGGCAGCAGCATCTGCACCAGCAGTTGAAGCGCCAGCAGCGGCTCGCAGCCAAAAACGCGTGCCTATGACTCGCCTACGTAAGACAGTTGCAAACCGTCTTCTAGAAGCGAAGAACAGCACTGCAATGCTGACTACTTTCAACGAAGTGAACATGAAGCCAATCATGGACCTTCGTAAGCAGTACAAAGACCAATTCGAGAAGCGTCACGATACGCGTCTTGGTTTCATGTCTTTCTACGTGAAAGCAGTAACAGAAGCACTGAAGCGTTTCCCAGAAGTTAACGCTTCTATCGATGGTACAGATATCGTTTACCACAACTACTTCGACATCAGCATGGCGGTATCTACGCCACGTGGTTTAGTGACTCCAGTACTGAAAGACTGTGACACACTAGGTTTCGCAGATATTGAAAAAGGCATCAAAGAGCTAGCAATCAAAGGCCGTGACGGCAAGCTAACTGTTGATGAGTTGATGGGCGGTAACTTTACTATCACGAACGGTGGTGTATTTGGCTCTCTAATGTCTACGCCAATCATCAACCCGCCTCAAGCGGCAATTTTGGGTATGCACAAAATCCAAGATCGTCCAATGGCTGTTGATGGCAAGGTTGAGATCTTACCAATGATGTACCTAGCGCTTTCTTACGATCACCGCCTAATCGACGGCCGTGAATCAGTTGGCTTCCTAGTGACCATCAAAGAGCTTCTAGAAGATCCTGCACGTCTGCTATTAGACGTTTAGTATCTCTAAAACGTCTAGTTAACCCGGTTAGCTAGACGTAAAAAGTTTCAAAGGCTAGGCTGCTCAACGTCTGGCCTTCACTTGAACTGTAAAGCCATTAGAAAATGGACAGCAGTTGATTTGAGAAGACCCTACAGACGTACCACAGGAAACTGTGTCGTTATGGAAATAATAATCCCTTAAGGGAAAATAAACGGAATATCAAAATGAATTTGCATGAATACCAAGCCAAACAGCTGTTTGCAGAATTCGGTTTGCCTGTACCAGAAGGTTTCGCATGTGATACTGCACAAGAAGCTTTCGAAGCTGCAGGTCGTATCAGTACAGCCAAGAAAGTCGTTAAGTGTCAAGTACACGCTGGTGGTCGCGGTAAAGCGGGCGGCGTAGAGCTACATGACACCAAAGAAGGCGTTAAAGAGTTTGCACAAAAGTGGCTAGGTAAAAACCTTGTGACTTACCAAACAGACGCTAATGGTCAACCTGTAACAAAGATCCTAGTTGAAGAAGCATCGAACATTGCTAACGAACTTTACCTAGGTGCTGTTGTTGACCGTGCAACGCGCAAAATTGTATTCATGGCGTCAACTGAAGGCGGCGTGGACATTGAGAAAATCGCTGAAGAAACTCCAGAGTTGATTCACCAATCAGCGATCGATCCTCTAGTGGGCCCTCAAGCTTACCAAGGCCGTGAACTTGCGTTCAAACTTGGTCTAGTTGGCGATCAAATTAAACAGTTCGTTAAGATCTTCATGGGTCTTGGCCAAATGTTCTCTCAGTACGACCTAGCTCTACTAGAAATCAACCCGCTTGTAATTACCGGCGAAGGCAACCTGCTTTGTCTAGACGGCAAGATCAACATTGACTCAAACGCAATGTACCGTCAGCCAAAGCTTCGTGAAATGCACGATCCTTCACAAGAAGACGAGCGTGAAGCGCACGCAGCTCAGTGGGAACTGAACTACGTAGCACTTGATGGCAACGTTGGCTGTATGGTTAACGGTGCAGGCCTTGCGATGGGTACGATGGATATCGTAAACCTACACGGCGGCAAACCAGCAAACTTCCTTGATGTAGGCGGCGGCGCGACAAAAGAGCGTGTAGCTGAAGCATTCAAGATCATCCTTTCTGATGACAATGTTAAAGCAGTACTCGTAAACATTTTCGGTGGCATCGTTCGTTGTGACATGATCGCTGAAGGTATTATCGGTGCAGTTAAAGAAGTAGGCGTAACAGTTCCAGTAGTTGTTCGTCTAGAAGGTACAAACGCAGACCTAGGTCGCGAAGTACTTGCTAATTCTGATGTTGATATCATTGCTGCTGTATCTCTAACAGATGCTGCTCAGAAAGTTGTTGCTGCTGCGGAGGCTAAATAATGTCTGTATTAATTAACAAAGACACTAAAGTAATCTGTCAGGGTTTCACTGGCGGTCAAGGTACATTCCACTCAGACCAAGCTATCGCATACGGTACGCAAATGGTTGGTGGTGTTTCACCTGGTAAAGGTGGTCAAACTCACCTAGGCCTTCCAGTATTCAACACAGTACGTGAAGCAGTAGAAGCGACTGGCGCAACAGCAACAGTTATCTACGTACCAGCACCTTTCTGTAAAGATGCAATCCTAGAAGCGATTGATGCAGGTATCGAACTGATCGTAACAATCACTGAAGGTATCCCTACTATAGATATGATCGATGTTAAAGTGAAGCTAGAAGAAACTGGCGTTCGCATGATCGGTCCTAACTGTCCAGGTCTTATCACTCCGGACGAGTGTAAGATTGGTATCATGCCTGGCCATATCCACAAGAAGGGTAAAGTAGGTATCGTATCTCGTTCAGGAACTCTGACGTACGAAGCAGTTAAGCAAACAACAGATGAAGGCTTTGGTCAGTCTACATGTGTTGGTATCGGTGGTGACCCTATTCCAGGTTCAAACTTCATTGATATCCTAAAACTTTTCCAAGAAGACCCAGAGACTGAAGCAATCGTAATGATTGGTGAGATCGGTGGTACTGCGGAAGAAGAAGCGGCTGAGTTCATCAAAGCAAACGTAACTAAGCCAGTTGTATCTTACATCGCTGGTGTTACGGCTCCTCCGGGTAAACGTATGGGCCACGCAGGCGCAATCATCTCTGGCGGTAAAGGTACTGCTGAAGATAAATTCGCAGCACTGGAAGCAGCAGGCGTTAAGACTGTTAAGTCTCTTGCTGACATCGGTAAAGGCCTACGTGAAATCACGGGTTGGTAATCAGCTGGATTTTATCTAATGAGATAGAAGTTAACTGAACGATATTAAAAAGGCTTGGTCACTGACCAAGCCTTTTTTGTATGTTTTCAATGATACGAGATACGAGATACGAGATCGTACTGATAAGTGCTAAGCTCGGCTTCTAACCATTTGAGATAACATAAACATTGCCGCAGCACTGATAACAACAGAAGGGCCGGCCGGTGTGTCATAGAACCAAGACAAGCTCAATCCTCCGAACACAGCGATAGAACCAATTACCGATGCAAGGAATGCCATTTGTTCGGGTGTATTGGCGAATTTTCTTGCCGTTGCTGCCGGAATGATAAGTAGTGAGGTCATGATTAACGCACCAACAAACTTCATACCTACTGCAATCACGATCCCAACCAATAGCATCAAAATAAGACGCATTAAATCAATGTTGATGCCATCAACCGCTGCGAGATCTTCGTTAACGGTCGTCGACAATAGTGGTCGCCAAAAGATAGCAAGTACCACTCCAATCACGGCAGCACCCGCATAGATGAATACCAAATCTGTCGGAGACACTGCAAGCAAGTCACCAAATAGGTAGCTCATTAGGTCAACGCGAACGTTATCTAAGAAACTCACGGCGACAAGACCCAAAGACAGAGCGCTGTGCGCCAAAATACCGAGTAGGGTATCGGTCGCGACCAGCTTTTGTTTTTGTAAAGTCACTAGCAACACAGCCAGCATCAAACAACAAATCAGCAGCGCGAAATACAAGTTAATGTTGAACAGAAAGCCAAGTGCTAAGCCCATCAAAGAAGCGTGAGCAAGCGTGTCACCAAAGTAAGCCATCTTGCGCCACACCACGAATGAACCTAGTGGCCCCGCGATTAGAGCAATGCCCAAGCCAGCTAAAATAGAGGGAAGAAGAAACTCAAGCATTAGTGGTGTCCGTGTCTATGGTTTGAACATTCATGCACGTCGCCTTCGACAGGCTGTCCTGCGAGATCATGATGGTGATGTTCGTGTTGGTGGTGATAAAAGGCTAAGGTCTCTTGGGTCGCGGTGCCAAAAAGTGCGATATAAGAGGGGTGGTGTTTGATGTCTGCAGGTGCGCCTGAACAGCAGATATGGTGATGCAAACAGATAACATCGTCTGTTTTTGCCATCACTAAATGCAGATCGTGTGAAACCATAAATACGGCACAACCAAAGCGGTGACGAATGGTGTCAATTAGGTCATACAGGTCTATTTGCCCTTGTACATCAACGCCTTGAGCAGGTTCATCAAGAACCAGTAGATCGGGTCTTCTTAGCAATGAACGAGCAATCAGCACACGTTGGTTTTCACCGCCAGATAGCTGGTGCATGTTACTCTTTTGCAGATGTTCAGCACCAACGAGCTTCAATGCTTCGAGGATCTCTTGCTGACTGAACTTGCCAGTGAGCTTTAGAAAACGTTCTACATTGAGCGGTAGTGAATCATTGAGCTTTAATTTTTGTGGTACATAGCCAATTTTCAGTTTTTTAGCTTTTGTTATTGTGCCTGAAAATTTGGTCTGTAAACCTAATACCACTTTTACTAATGTCGACTTTCCTGCACCGTTTGGCCCAATCAGGGTGGTGATTCTGCCGCGCTCTAAATTTAGAGAGATGTTATCTAGAACTTTTCGACCGTCAAATTCGACGCTCACAGAATCTAGTTGGATTAAATTATCCATGAATAGAACTCATTTGCAATTCGCTAATGTTATAATGTAACATTTACCTCAAGCCTAAGCTACTTTTCTATTAACGAGGAATTATGTCACGTTCATCTTTTATACTTGCTACTTTGCTTTTAGCGCCAAGTGTTGCAAGTGCCAATACTATTCTAACAAGCTTCAAACCAATTCAAATGATTGTGACAGAATTAACGCAGGGCGTTAGTGAACCGGATGTGTTGATGAACAGCAATGCTTCGCCGCACGATTATGCGCTTAAGCCATCAGATGTCAAAAAAGTTCATAGTGCCGATATGGTGATCTGGTTTGGCCCTGACCTAGAAGCTTTTTTGACCAAGGTGATTGGTTCTAAAGAAAACGTTATCAAGATCAGTGAGATTTTCCGACTTTTTCAGCCAGCATTACATCCTACCGATGGGCGCAGCAATTTGGTCGACAAGCTTAGAGGAAATGGAAGAATTTGAGCTTAAATTCTTCATTCAATTCTTCTACAACCACGGGCTACTCGACATCGCGAACCGTCCACAATGGTATGTAATTCCTAAAGGGTCGCGCTCTTACGTTGAAATCATCCTTTCACGCTTGAACAAATCCGTCGCTTTGAACACATCGATCAAACAAGTCACTCGCAATGAAGCGGGCGTCACGATTGAATTTGAAGATGGCGCTACACAAGACTTCGACGAAGTGATATTTGCTTGTCACTCAGACCAAGCGTTACGTTTACTCGGCGATGCGACAGAGCAAGAGCAACAGGTTCTAGGCGAGATCCCATACAGCCGTAATGAAGTGGTTCTACACACCGATACCCGATTGTTACCAGACAGAAAGCTTGCATGGGCAAGTTGGAACTACATGTTGGATGGCGATAGTAAACGACCTGCCTGTGTGACATACAACATGAACATTCTGCAAGGCATCGAAAGCCAGGACACCTTCTGCGTCACCTTGAATCAGAGCGAAGCCATCGACCCAGAAAAAATCATTCGCAGCTTTGTTTATCATCATCCGGTGCTTAACTCGAACACGGTCGAAGCTCAGCACAAGCGTGAGCAGATTTGTGGCAAAAACCAGACGCACTTCGCCGGCGCATACTGGTACAACGGCTTCCATGAAGACGGTGTCCACAGTGCACTCGATGTGACTAAGCGCTTTGGCCTAGATTTGAGCACGAGTTCAGTACGATGAACACTCACACCATCATATCCGACATGGGGATAGCATCCGAAAAGAGTGAAGAGCTCAGCGGCATTTACTGGGGCAACGTACGCCACCGCCGCTTTGGCGATATTACTCATGAATTTAGCTACCAGTTGTACATGATGGGATTAGATCTCGATGAAATCCCTCAAACAACCACTCGCAGTCGCTTATTCGGTACTCAGTGGTACAACCCGATTCGCTTTGTCGAATCGGATTATCTCGCTGAAAAAAAAGAAAATGTCACGACTGATGAACCTAAACCACTCAAGCAACGTATAGCATCCAAAGTACAACATCTTGGTGGGGTTTGGTCTGAATCAAACCGTGTGACGATGCTGGCTCAGTGCCGTTGTTTAGGGATTTATTTCAGCCCAATCAACTGTTTTTTCTGTTACGACGAGACTGGTGATTGTCGCTACATGTTGGCCGAAGTGAGCAACACGCCTTGGCGAGAAAGACACTATTATCTCATCGACATGCACAAAGAGTTGAAAGTAAAAAAAGAGTTTCACGTTTCACCGTTCATGGATTTAGACATGAACTACTTGTGGAAAATAAAGCCACCAACGAAACGGACGTTAGTACACATCGAGAGTCATCGTAGCGACAAGATTTTTGATGCCACACTAGCACTCTCAAAGCAGTCGGTAACAAAAGCAAACATTAGGAAAACGGTACTGCGGATCCCAGCAATGACAATCAAGGTTGTAATGGGTATCTATTTTCAGGCTCTCAAATTATTTCTGAAAAAAGTACCGTTTGTGGCGCATCCAGACTCAGCGTCTAAAACGCCTTAAAGACGTCTAAATTGAAGGCTTGGGTTGGCCTAACGAGACCAGCAGTTCTAACCATCAGCCAGTAAAACTAAATTTAAAACAATTTCTCAGCGAGGTTTCCATGGAACAGCTTGCAAAACAAAACAACAACGTAGAACAACAAGCTAAAGCCGTTGCTGTTTCAAGCAACTGCAAATATCGAGCTCTAATTTTCAAGGTTCTAGAACGTCTGCAATTCGCAAAACTCGAAGTAATAGAACGAGACAAGCATTCGGTGTTCGGAAACAGAGAAGCGACTTTAAGCGCTCAAATCGTTATCCATGATGCGAGCTTTTATCGAGATGTAGTAATGAGCGGCAGTATTGGTGCATCTGAGGCCTACATTGATGGAAAATGGACCAGCCCAGATCTCACCAAAGTCATTCAAATCATGGCTCGAAATCAAGCACAGTTAGACGAGCTTGATGACAAGACGCAATGGATTTCACGAATCAAAAATCTACTGCTACGCCGTAGGAACGCCAACACAGAGCAAGGCTCTAAACGTAACATTCTCGCCCACTACGACATCGGTAACGAGCTATATGAGCGCTTCCTAGACAGCTCAATGCAATACTCTTCTGCTATCTACAGCGAAGATGCGTTAACTCTGTCGAAAGCACAACAGAACAAAATGAAAACCATCTGTGAGCGTTTAGAGCTGTCTGAATCAGATAACGTGGTTGAGATAGGCACTGGCTGGGGCGGATTAGCGATATTTATGGCTCAGCACTACGGCTGTCACGTTACGACCACTACCATTTCAGATGCTCAGCACGAGCTGGCAGAACAGCGAGTCAAAGCACTCGGCTTAACCGACAAAATCACCCTACTGAAAGAGGATTATCGCAACCTCTCTGGTGAGTATGACAAGTTGGTGTCTATCGAGATGATAGAAGCGGTCGGACATGAATATCTGCAAACCTTCTTTGAAAAGTGCTCTTCTCTGTTGAAGCCTTCAGGAAAAATGCTGATTCAAGCGATTACCATTGCCGACAGTCGTTATGATAAATACCGTAAAGGCGTCGACTTTATTCAGAAGTACATCTTCCCCGGAGGTTGTTTACCTTCGGTTGCCGTGATGACTCAACATCTTGCCACCAGCACCGACCTTGTCGTCCAAGAAATTGATGACATTGGCCTTCACTACGCTCGAACACTCAACGACTGGAACGTCGCCTTTGAAAACAGCTGGGAAGAGCTCGAGTCATTAGGCTATTCAGAAGAGTTTAAACGCCTTTGGGTTTTCTACTTCTGTTACTGCGAAGGGGCATTCCTAGAGCGCGTGATCAGTACTCATCACCTTGTCGCAAGAAAACCTCGTTACTTTGGAGCAAAAGATGAAACGGTTTTGGATTATTAATCTCGTTCTGTTTCAAGCGACCTGGGTTTGCAGCGCCTTCTTTACCGCGCAAGCCCCGTTCGTCACGCCATTGATCGTGGTGGTTCACTTCCTTCTCTCTCCAACTCGCAGTAGCGACTTGAAAATACTCGTCTTATTACCATTGGGGCTATTGCTTGATAGCCTCATGCTCCACTTCGGTATTTTTGCCGTCGACTCTGAAATTGCTAATCAATCTTGGTTTCCAGTTTGGCTCATTTGCCTGTGGATCATGTTCTTAATCAGTTTCAATCACAGCCTGAATTGGCTTTTAAAATGCTCAAAAGTGATCTTGTTTGTCATAGGGTTCGTAGCAGGTACTAGTAGTTATTGGGGAGGCATCAAAGCAGGCGCCCTTCTTACTACTTGGCCAGATGCATCGGTGCTAGCTGCCCTTGCATTAAGTTGGGGGATTTTGTTGCCCTTACTGGTGGCCGCTTACTCCAACTTAGTACAACCCAAAATGGCAACAACGAGGTGACTTATGGCTTTTCCACGCAACCCTACGCAAGCGCTCAATTCTAAGAGCGATAATAGTCGCGTTCGCACACAAGCAAGCGAGCAATCAAGAAATCGACTATTTAGCTTAGTCACCTTAACCCTCATTTGCGCGGCACTGCTATTCGCAGGAAGCGCTAAAGCTTCCGCTGTAGATAATCTAAGCAAACGCGGCCAAGGTGAGATGAGCTACCTGTTTTGGACACTCTACTCAGCTGAATTCTACGCGACCCCAACCAATTCTGAACGCGCGTTAAAGCTTGAATATTACCGTGCGATTGACAGCAAAGACCTCGTTGATGCTACCCAAGATCAATGGAGCAAACTTGGTTACTCCAACAACAATATCCAACGTTGGTTGAAGCCTCTATACGAGATGTGGCCCAACGTAGAAGCAGGAAGCACACTCACTATCCGCGTAACCGAAGACAACGTGAGTCGTTTTTACTTCGATGAGCAGCCTATCGGTATCATTCAAGACAAGCAGTTTGGTGACGCTTTCCTAGCCATTTGGTTATCTGAAAACACCTCTGAGCCCGGTCTACGCAAACAACTATTAGGTTTGAACAAATGAATCCAAAAACAACAATAAAATTTGCTTTGGCACTGTTTTCACTCACTTGGCTAACAGGTTGTGGCTCTGCAAGTTTAGAGAATCACGCAGACACCACGCCAGAGCTCAAGCTGGAAACCTTCTTTGACGGTGAATTGATGGCCTACGGCATCGTGCTTGACCGTTCTGGTAACCTACTACGCCGTTTTGACGCTAAGCTCGTCGCGACCTGGGACGGTGACAAAGGAGAAATCAAAGAGTGGTTTTCTTTTGCTGATGGCGAACGCTCAACACGCGTTTGGAACCTGTTAAAAACCGGCGAAAACACCTATTCGGGTACCGCTAATGATGTAGTCGGTACCGCTTATGGCGAGACTCTAGGTTCTGCTCTGTATTGGAAATACGACTTAGAAATCGAAGTCGACGGCAGCACCTATGAAGTGGTGCTAGACGACTGGATGTTCTTGATGGACGACAAACGCTTGTTCAACAAAACTGAGATGTCTAAATTTGGCTTTAAAGTCGGAGAGGTCATCTTATACATCGAGAAGATTTGATGTAACTGCCGTTTCTAATTGTCAGTTTCCAATCGTTAACTTCATCGATAACTACAGTACGTAACAAAACAGCCCACAACGAAAATTGTGGGCTGTTTTGTTTAATCCCTCGAATAGCATACCTGCATGCTCAAGCCACTGTGCTAAGATGCGCCACCAGCATACAAATGGACTAGACTGACACTAAGCAGTCCCCATTTGTTTCGCTAAGCGTAGATTCCCTACCATGAATAATTGAAAAGGCTTTAAAGCATGAGCAAGTTGACCTCAGCGGAGCGTAAAGCTCGCGACAATGAACGTTTCTCACAACGCGTAAACGACCGCAGAGAAAAAGGCGAAGACGTAGTTGCTTACGCACTGACCAACAAGAAAGCTGTAAAATTCCTGACTAAGTCGGAAAAGAAACGCTTCAATGAAGCGAAAGTCATTCGCCAAGAAGAACAGCGAGTGAAAGATCAAGAAG
>NZ_JBFRVX010000270.1:0-3065 GCF_041475345.1 Vibrio sp. 10N.222.48.A3
GTAAATAAAATAGAGGGTAATGTTATTTTTAGTAACAAAATTACAAATGTTGCAATTCACGCTCTCAAGTTCAACATATTCCGTAAACATTAAAAAAAAACGCATTTTTGGTGATCAAAAACACAAAAAGGGAGCTTTCGCTCCCTTTTGTTTGTTTAGTTAGATTTCTATCGCAAAAAAAGTTTTTGGTAATTTTTGGTCGTTTGTTCAGCAACCTCTTTCATTGATACCCCTTTTAACTGGGCGATATAAGCCGCAACTTCGACTACATATGCAGGCTGATTCTCTTTACCACGATATGGAATTGGCGCCAAATATGGCGAATCCGTTTCGATCAGCAACCTATCTAGAGGTAGGTTTTTCACAACGTCTTTAAGTTCTGTGGCTTGTTTAAAGGTCACAATTCCTGAGATCGAGATATAGAAACCTAATTCCATTGCCGCTTCAGCGAACGCTTGATCTTCAGTAAAGCAGTGAATCACACCACCACACTTCTCTGCTCCACCATCGCGTAAAATAGCTAACGTATCTTCACGCGCGTTACGCGTGTGGATGATCAAAGGTTTATTAAGCTCAACAGCCAACTCAACGTGCTGCTTGAACCTGAGCTGTTGTAGCTCTGCAGTCTCTGGTTGGTAATGATAATCTAGGCCAGTTTCACCAATCGCCACCACTTTAGGGTTGCTCGCGTACTCACGCATTCTGTCTAAACAGAAGTCGCTCTCTACGTCGAGAGGGTGAACGCCACACGAAGCCTTAACGTTATCAAACGGCGAGATCATCTCAAGCATGTTTTCAAACGAATCCAACGTCACACCGACAGAAAGCAGTTGGTCAACGTTGGCTGCTTTCGCTTTATTAACCACGTCTTCTACGCTGGTGTGTAAATCTTGGTAATCCAGTTTGTCTAAATGACAATGGGAATCTACGAACATGTTTCCTCGCAAGTGGCTATCAGCCAATTCATTATGAGTAGCTCCGTATTGAGCCCAGGGTGTAGCTTGAACTGCTCAATCAATATCAGCAGTTTATTCGACGCTGCATAAGCACTTTGATAAGACATCACCTCACACAGTGCTTTCGCACTCGGAATGATAGCCTGATTAGCTAAACCAAAATGCAGCTTTTGTACATCTGACAATAAATGCCAAAGCCAGCTAAGTTGAATCAAAGGGTCTTTGCTAAGCTCTGTAGAGAACTTCAGCATGTCGGGTTGAGTGCCTTTTATCACATTCACAAAGCCATCGAGCGCTTTTGTTGAAGCTTCGACGCCACCTTGATCAAACATTGCTTTCGCTTTCAGGGGGGCGTTGTCGTTCAATGTCAGTATGTACTGAGGAACCGTTTTACCGACTTCTCCATTTAACCATGCCGATCCTGCATCTAATTGTGGACACACCACATTAAATTGCTGGCAACGGCTAAGAATAGTTGGCATTAAGCGATTACTGTTACGCGTTGAAAGGATGAAAATACAATTACTCGCAGGTTCTTCCAGTGTTTTCAACAGCGCATTAGACGCCGATTCATTCATCGCTTCAGCCGGACTCAGCAAAATGACACGCAAGCCACCCAACTGTGACGATTGTTGAGCCCAGCGGTTACTCGCACGCACTTGGTCAACGGTAATCGATTTACCTTCTTTCTCAGGTTCGATCACATGGAAATCCGGGTGACTCCCCGACTTCATCAGTTCACAACTGTGGCAAAATCCGCACGCTTCACTTTCGTAATTAACACACATCAATGCATCGGTAAGTTGGCTAACCAGCGCTTCCACACCAAGCCCTTCAGGCGCATTAACGATCACAGAGTTAGGAAAACGTTCTGCATCGAGACTTTTTTTCCACTCACTCCATACCGGTGTGAGCCAAGAATACACTTCAGCCATGACTACCTACTGTTTATTGAGCCAAGCACTGAGCGCGACTTTAATATCAGCGGCTACTTGCTCAAGCTCTTGCTGTGCATTAATCACGAGTACAGAATCGTCTTGCCCTGCAATTTCTAAGTAACGCTCACGCGTGCGATCGAAAAATGAGATGTCCATCTTTTCGATTCTATCAAGCTCACCACGACCTCTAGCACGCTCTAGCCCGACTCTAGGGTCTAGGTCCAAATATAGTGTTAAATCTGGCTTAAAACCGCCTAGCGTGGTTTCTTTCAGTGATTCCATCGTAGTGCGTGCGATCTGACGACCACCACCTTGATAAGCTTGAGATGACATATCATGGCGATCACCCAACACCCATTTACCACTGTCTAGTGCAGGCTTGATGACGTTTTCTACTAATTGAACACGCGCTGCGTACATCAGCAGCAACTCAGTCATGTCTTGAAGCTTCTCGCCCTCGTGTTCTTCTTTGACCAACGAGCGCATCTTCTCGGCAAGCACGGTACCACCGGGTTCACGAGTATTAACGATGTCAGCGACACCGGCTGTTTTCAATGTCTCAACGATGGCATTGATTGCTGTACTTTTGCCAGCACCTTCAAGGCCTTCAACCACGATAAATTTCGACTGATTCATAATTCTTTCTTTATTTGTTTTTTCTTAATTGCTTTAAGTAAGCTCGTACTGCACGGTTATGCTCAGTCAAACTCTTTGAAAATACGTGACCGCCCGTTCCACTCGCAACAAAATACAGGTAGTTGCTCTTCTCTGGATTCAGAGCCGCGTTGATAGACGCTTTACCCGCCATCGCGATCGGTGTTGGCGGTAAACCGCTCATTGTATAGGTGTTGTACGGCGTTGGTGTGCGTAGATCTTTCTTTCGAATATTACCCTTGTAGCTAGCACCCATGCCGTAGATAACCGTTGGATCAGTTTGCAAACGCATACGCTTGTTCAAGCGGTTAACGAACACAGAAGACACACGCTCACGCTCAGAAGCGACAGCAGTCTCTTTTTCGATGATAGACGCAAGAATTAAAGCTTCATACGGCGATTTAAGAGGCAGCTTATCGGCTCTGTTTTCCCACTCATCATTGACCACGTTCATTAGATCTCGGTGGGCGCGTTTCAACAAATCTAAATCCGTTGTGCCATAGGTGTAGTGATACGT
>NZ_JBFRVX010000271.1:0-6122 GCF_041475345.1 Vibrio sp. 10N.222.48.A3
GTGCGAAATATTTGGGGCTCTCCCGCTTCGTTATTGGCTGACGTAAATCGCTACCTGACGGGTTCTCCACTAAAGCTAACTGTGGAAGCAATGTCGGGTGACTTGCAAACTCTGCACAATCAAAACCTAGATAAAGTGAAGCAACTTAAGGCGTTGTGGTGTGAATCTGAAGCGGACTTTTTGGCTTTGATTTCAGGTTCAGATGTGAACAAGCGCAGCTACACCAAGAAGTCTTTGCCGACTTGGTTAGAAGCGGTAACAGCATGGGCGCAGAGCGACACCCATGATTACCAGTTCCCAGATAAATTAGAGAAGTTCTCTCAAGCTACTCTGATTGAAAAAACACCGAAAGGCACTGCTCCACAGCACGCTGTGTTTGAGGCTATTGAGAATTTCTTAAACTCTCCTGCAAATCTAAAAGCTCCATTGCTGGCGCATGCGATTACTCATTGTCGAACCATGTTAGCTAAGGCTAAACAGCAGAAGCAGTGGTTATCGTTTGATGATTTGCTGACCCAGTTATCCGCGTCGATTGATGTGGATGAGCAATCACTGCTGGTGGAGAGAATCCGCACCTTATACCCAGTGGCGATGATTGATGAATTCCAAGATACCGATCCGCTGCAATACAGTATTTTTAGCCGAATCTATCTCGATAATCCGCAGTGCGGCTTGTTTATGATCGGTGACCCAAAGCAGGCTATTTATGGCTTCCGTGGCGCAGATATCTTTACCTATATCAAGGCGAGAAACCAAGTTAGTGCTCACTATACGTTAGGCACTAACTGGCGTTCGAGTGCTGATATGGTCAGCGCGGTAAACCAAGTGTTTATGAATTCGGATAGCCCGTTTATCTACGACCAAGACATTCCATTTTTGCCCGTCGCAGCCAGTCCATCGGCTGACAAACGCCAATGGGTGATGAACGGAGAAACCCAGCATGCACTGACCTTTTGGCTACAAGAAGCGGAAGATAAGCCCTTACCGAAAGGCGAATATCACAAAGCCATGGCCGAGGCGACAGCGAGTCAAATTCAAACCATTCTGACCGCTTCTCAAAACCAACAAGCCTATTTTGATAACGGCAAAAAACAACATGCCGTGAATGCGGGTGATATTGCTGTCTTGGTTCGAACCGGTAGTGAAGGTCGCCTGATTAAGAACGCGTTGTCGGAACAAGGCATTGCGAGTGTGTATTTGTCTAACCGAGATAGCGTGTTCACCAGCTTGGTTGCACAAGATATTCAACGTTTGTTGCAGGCGGTGCTGACACCTGAAAATGACCGAGCATTACGTGCCAGTTTAGCGTCGGAATTGTTTGCTCTGGATGCCGCATCATTGGATGAACTCAACAACGATGAAGTGGTGTGGGAAAACGTCGTTAACGAGTTTAGAGAATATCGTAAGTTGTGGCTGCAACGTGGCGTATTACCAATGCTTCGCAGCGTGATCAGTAAACGACATCTCGCGGAACGCTTACTGGAAGAAGAAAATGGTGAGCGCTCACTCACTGATTTGATGCACATTGGCGAACTGTTGCAACAAGCTAGGCAGGAGCTCGACAGCGACTATGGTTTGTTACGTTGGCTAGCAGAAGCGATATCAGATGCGCAAAATGGTTTAGGTGGCAGTGAAGATGACATTCAACGCCTTGAATCAGAGAGAAACTTAGTTCAAATCGTCACTATTCATAAATCGAAAGGTTTGGAATATGACCTAGTATTCCTGCCGTTCGTGGCGAGTTATCGTGAAGCGAGTGAAGGTAAGTTCTACGATCACGACTCAGATACTACAGTGCTTGATATTACGGGCAGTGATAGTGCCTTAGCGCAAGCCGATAAAGAGCGATTGGCGGAAGACTTACGTTTGATTTATGTGGCGCTTACTCGTGCGGTTTATGGATGTTTCATTGGCATGGCACCGCTACGTAAAGGGCGTTCAACCAAAGAGCCGACCGGCGTTCATTTGAGTGCCATGGGCTACTTGGTTCAAAACGGACAAGAGCAAGGTATTGCTGAGTTGAATCAAGCTTTGTCAGCGATTGAGGGTAAGAATTCAAGCGTATTACTGTCTGAAACTCCGACTGCTCACGAGCACGTTTTTGTACAGACAGAGCAAGTGAGTGAAGACTTACATGCAAGTGAACTTAAAGCTTCAATTGACCGAGCTTGGCGAATCACCAGTTACTCGGGGCTTGTAAAACAAGGCAGTCACGGCTCAAGTCATGACGCGACTATTGAGGTGTCTGGTTTCGATATTGACTCGGCTGATGAACAAGACGAGTCGGAATTGATTGAACCTGAACGTTCTATATTCACCTTCCCTCGTGGCGCTCGTCCAGGTACCTTCTTACATACCTTGTTTGAGGATGTTGAATTTACCGAGCCAGCAACCAGCGAACATAACACGCAAGTAATCACTCACCTATTAGAGTCAGAGCAATACGAACTAGAGTGGTTACCTGTGCTTCAACAACTGGTCGATACGGTGCTGAACACCGCGCTGGATGGTAAGAACTTAAAGCTAAGCGAGAAAGACTCAACGCAACGCTTAGTTGAGATGGAATTCTTACTACCGATCGAAGTGCTTGCCGCATCGGAATTGAATCAAACCATTCAATATCATGACCCGTTGTCGGCTAAAGCGGGCGACCTAGGTTTCCAAACCGTGCAAGGCATGTTGAAAGGCTTCATCGATTTGGTGTTCGAGCACCAAGGTAAATACTATGTGCTCGACTGGAAATCGAACCATTTAGGTGATGACGTTGCCGTCTACCATGGAGAAGCATTAAAATCGGCGATGGCAGACCACCGCTACGATCTGCAATATCAAATCTATGCGTTGGCATTACATCGCTTCTTACGCAGCCGTGTTGCGGATTACAGTTATGAACAACATTTCGGTGGCGTTTATTACTTGTTTTTAAGAGGAATGGACGGCCAATCTCAACAAGGTATTTTCTCGGCGAAACCTACATTGGCTTTGCTCGATGAAATGGATCAATTGATTGACGGTAAAGTGATAGACAGACGTTCAGCGCAATTGAATGACGATGAAACTGGACAGATGGGGCTTCTATAATGACAACGACGACCACTAATACCAGCATAGAAACAGCGAATTCTGTAAAGCCAGTTTCACTTATCCCTGAGCAGCTCATGGATGTACTCAAGTTCCTTGCGGATAAGGGCTCGATTCGTCAGTTGGATTATCAATTTGCCCGTTTTATTGCGCAGCAAGCGACGAGTCACTCTCAAGAGATCGGTTTTCTCGCTGGGTTGGTGAGCCATGAGTTGGGCAAGGGGCATATTTGTACTCAGCTTATACAGCAGCATACGGCAGGCCATGAGCAAACGGCGGATCTTGCTCAGTTACTTGGTTTGTATGGTGAGACGGCACTGCAACTGAACCAAAAATTGCTAGGTATTGATTGGGCTACTGTTCTGCAATCATCTAACTTAGTGGGTACGACCAATGATTGTGTTAAGCCGCTGATGTTTGATGGACAGCGTGTCTACTTACAGCGTTATTGGAACTACGAAGTTGTGTTGGCTGAGACCTTAAACCGTTTAAGTAAGCCAGTAGAGTTCAACTCTGAGCAGAAAAAAGCGCTAACCGAAACGTTGAATCAGTTATTCGCACGCAGTTACCATTTTCTGTTTAATGCCTTAGCCAAGGCTGAAGCAAACCAACAAACGTCTCAGGTATTACGCCAACAACTGGTGTGTGACCATCTAGATATTGTCGACGAACATGTTTTGGATTGGGGTGCGATAGACCAAGTGATTGTTCAAGCCAAGCAAGTGACAGATTTAGATGCGCTGGATAGCCTCGTGCCGTTATCTGTCTGTTTGAATTGGCAAAAGGTCGCGGCAGCGGTGGCGTTAAGTCGACGTTTTGCTGTTATTTCTGGCGGACCGGGCACCGGTAAAACGACCACGGTAACTAAGTTACTTTCGGCTATGGTCGAGCAATCGCTAAGCCAAGGTAAAACACCGACGATCAAGCTAGTGGCACCGACAGGTAAAGCGGCAGCACGTTTAACTGAGTCGATTGGTAAAGCGATTGAGCAGCTGCCATTAGCACCTGAGGTAAAGGCCAACATACCGACTGAATCCAGTACTTTACATAGGTTACTCGGCGCGATTCCTAATCGAGCGGAATTTAGACATAACCGACGTAATCCACTTCACCTTGATATCTTGGTAGTGGATGAAGCATCGATGGTCGACTTATCCATGATGTATAAGCTGGTGGATGCACTCCCTGAACACGCAAGGTTGATTCTGCTTGGTGATAAAGACCAGCTCGCTTCAGTAGAGGCAGGTGCTGTGTTGGGTGATATCTGCTCGTTTAACTCTACAGGCTACAGCACAGCGCAAGGTAACTTGATTGCTGAAATGACAGGCTTTGATGCGATAGCTAAACCAAGACAAGTCAAAACAGGATCGATTAACCCTCCTGCGATTGCAGATAGCTTGTGTATGCTGCAGAAGAGTTACCGTTTTGATGCACGTTCAGGTATCGGGCAGTTGGCAAAGGCGATCAATAACGGCTCTGCAAATCAAGTAGATCAAGTGTTCGGCAAAGGGTTTGAGGATATCGAAAATCATCCCCTGTCGAGTGACAGCTATAATTTGATGCTACGTACTTTAGTCAATGAATATGGTGCGTATCTGAACCGAATGAATGTGCCATTGGAAGAGCTAGAAACTCAAGAAGCGAGAGCGAAATCGGTTCTCGATTTGTTTAGCCAGTGTCGATTACTGTGTTCTATTCGTGAAGGGGATTTTGGTGTTAAAGGCCTCAACCACAGAATCGAAAGGGCGCTTGCCGCAAGACGTTTGGTGAGCCCTCATAATGATGAACTGTGGTATCACGGGCGACCAGTCATGGTGACGCGTAATGATCATGGTTTAGGTTTGTACAATGGTGATATTGGTATCTGTATGCTCGAAGCCGATTCAACGACTTTAGAGTCAAATAGTGCGAATTCCACACCTAGACTGAAGGTGTATTTTGAGTTGCCCGATGGCAGTGTGAAAGCCGTGCTTCCAAGCAGAGTCCCCGATCATGAGACCGCTTATGCGATGACGATACACAAATCTCAAGGCAGTGAGTTTGATCTGACCTTAATGATCTTACCGCCAGACTTCAGCCCTATTTTAACGCGAGAGCTTATCTATACCGGTATTACACGTGCTAAGAAACGACTGATGATGCTCAGCGACACAAATGTGTTGAAGCGTGGGATTAAGGTGAAAACAGAGCGAGTGAGTGGTTTAGGAAGTCGATTAACTAACTGACGGTCAGTGGTTTTAGTGGAGGTGTTGCTGGAAGTAAAACTACGAAATAGCAGGGTAAATCGTATACACAAAGCAACCATCCGTGGTTGCTCTGAACGCTATCAGGAATCAGTACCCAAAAACGCTCGAGTAAACGATATATGGTTTATCTTGTATTTTGGTTGGCAATTCAAAATAAACTCTTTTAGATTTTCGCTCACAGGGAACACGCAGTGTACGTCTAACCCTTCTAAGAATTGGTTATCAGCCATATCCCAAAAACTTTGCAGCGAGTTACAAACAATGGTTCTCATATCAATGTTGCTCTTTTGCTGTTTATATTAACGAGCAGACTGACTACTAGCATGCTGATCGTTAACGGGTATAGCAATCCGTGCAGTGACCACCTAAATGTCATAGGTTAAACATTCGGCGGCATTCCAATAAAAACGCTTGTCGATATTCATAAAGCGTGCAAATTCTATACAATTATAGCTGTGAATGAAAGTGCATATTTAATAAATATCACATGAGAAACGATTACATTTGCAATGAATTCCTCATAAAAGTGAGATTTTACTCCAAATTTAATTTACACATTTAACGCTAAGATCTTGGAATTCCTTTGATAGTTGTACAGACCTTGCTTTTCCATTGGTAATTCATCAACAGTAATCTCATAAAAACCCTGTTCACGGAACCAATGAAGGCTGTGTGTGGTAAGAACAAAGATTTGGTCGATATCACGAGATTTGGACTGATGACGCATGTAATCAAGCAGTAACTGCCCACGGTTTCCATCTCGGTAGTCAGGGTGAATTGCCACGCAGGCCATCT
>NZ_JBFRVX010000272.1:0-724 GCF_041475345.1 Vibrio sp. 10N.222.48.A3
ATTGCTCTAGCTCTTCTAACTGCTTAACTAACATGTCTTTCATGTTCTGAGCTGTCTGTATTGGATCGCGGTGCGCGCCACCTAGAGGCTCAGGGATGATTTCATCGATAAGCTCAAGCTCTTTAAGGCGAGGAGCTACTAGGCCCATCGCTTCAGCAGCTTGTGGTGCTTTATCTGAATCACGCCATAAGATTGAAGCACAACCTTCTGGAGAGATTACTGAGTATGTAGAGTACTGAAGCATGTTCACGTAATCACCAACACCAATCGCTAGTGCACCACCAGAACCGCCTTCACCTACAACGTTACAGATAACTGGAACTGAAAGGCCGGCCATCACTTTTAGGTTCTTAGCGATAGCTTCAGATTGACCACGCTCTTCTGCACCAACACCTGGGTATGCACCCGCTGTGTCGATGAAAGTAATGATTGGCATATTGAAACGCTCAGCCGTTTCCATTAGGCGAAGTGCCTTACGGTAACCTTCTGGCTTTGGCATACCAAAGTTACGGATCACTTTCTCTTTAGTCTCACGACCTTTCTGGTGACCAATAACCATAACAGGACGACCATTTAGACGAGCCATACCACCCACTATTGCTTTGTCGTCAGCGTAAGCGCGATCGCCCGCCATCTCTTCAAACTCTGTGAAGGCATGCTCCAGGTAATCTTTGGTGTAAGGACGTTGAGGGTGACGAGCAAGTTGAGCTACCTGCCATGCACC
>NZ_JBFRVX010000273.1:0-5467 GCF_041475345.1 Vibrio sp. 10N.222.48.A3
TATTCCACCTAGACCTATACCACCAGCCCATGCCAATTTAATTAATTTATTTTCTGAAAATTCTTGTAACTTAAAAACAAAGCGGTCGATTTCAATAACAAAATTTTCAACAAGTACCAGGTAGTGTTTTCTATCTTCGCTATTTAAGACCTGCTTCAATTCATGCCAACGGCCAATTATTAAATAATAATCATTTGTAATATCAGTTGGCACTTCCCAACTCACCAAATTAGTCATCGATGTGGAATAAAGGGAACTTTCAAATTCACGAATATGAGAATCGTAATCCACTGATTCTATTTGAATATCATGCGCTAAACGGTAGCTTTGCATGCGCATCGAGCCAGCCACATTAACCGCCTCGGCATCATTAAGGCTGGACGCCAATGTAAAAATAGCAAAACCGGTGGTGGCAACTGAAAGGAGCAATATAAATAGCAATGATTTAGCTATTGTACTCGTCACAGATGAAACAGGTTTAATAAGCAAAGTTAATATCCTGAAGGTATAAAAATGGCTATCGGGAACCTATTGTCACACATCAAAAAACAGAGCTCCATTCAATATGTGACCAAACGCTTCATAATTTATTGATCTAAGACAATATAGGATCCTATTTAGCCCTTAAGGGGTATTTATACAAATATTTCTAAAACTACACTACTTGTGAGGATAAATGACAAGATATTAACGAAACAATGATCTACAATTACAACATCTTAGCAACATTAGTAGGCATTTAGTGGTAGACCTATCGAGACGACGCCTATTTTCTAGGCGAAAAGTAGATTCAAGCCAAATTCGATTGCCTTGGATTAAAAGTCTAGAAAGCTTCGCAGATGATTGTACACGTTGTGGTAAATGCATCGAAAGTTGCGAGACACACATCATCATTGTCGGCGACGGTGGTTTTCCTACTGTCGACTTCTCAAAAGACGAATGTACATTCTGTTATCAATGTGCAGACGTTTGTCCAGAGCCAATTTTTAAACCCGAGGAAGAAACGCCTTGGCTGGCAAAAGCAACTATCTCTGATAAATGCTTGGCCCAACAAAATGTTGAATGCCGAAGCTGTGGTGACATGTGTGAACCTATGGCGATTCAATTTCAACTTAGAGCAGGCAGTGTTGCTCTACCAAAAATCGAGTTAGATGAGTGTAGCGGTTGTGGAGCCTGCGTAGCAGTTTGCCCTACTTCGGCTATTCTTGTGAGTAATGCATAAAACAAAAATAACGAGAGCAATTTATGGCACTAAATGAAGTGCATATATCAAGTTTAGTCGTGCATGTGAGCCCAGAGCATCTAGACGAGATCAAAGCACAAATCGAGCAATACGATAATGCGGAAATCTACGGCAGTAGCCCTGAAGGCAAAATCATCGTGGTCCTAGAAACCGAGAACCAAGGTTTTGTTACGGACACCATCGAAGAAATTAATAATATTACGAACGTTTTAGGGACAGCTTTGGTTTATCACCAAATCGAGACTGGACTAGACGAAACGGATTTAGAAACTGGAAGCAACAATTCTCAACTTGAGGGTGAAGTATGAAAATGACAAGACGCGCGTTTGTGAAAGCAAACGCAGCTGCATCAGCGGCAGCCGTTGCAGGTGTAACTCTACCAGCAACAGCAACCAACCTGATTGCTAGCTCTGATCAAACAAAAATCACGTGGGATAAAGCGCCTTGTCGTTTTTGTGGTACGGGCTGTTCGGTACTAGTTGGTACTCAAAACGGTAAAGTGGTCGCGACTCAAGGCGACCCAGAAGCACCTGTAAACAAAGGCCTTAACTGTATTAAAGGCTACTTCCTTTCAAAAATCATGTACGGTAAAGACCGTCTTGAACAGCCTCTTCTTCGTATGAAAGATGGTGAGTTCCACAAAGATGGTGATTTTGCACCAGTATCTTGGGACAAAGCTTTCGACGTAATGGCTGAGAAATGGAAAGCCGCTCTGAAGAAGAACGGTCCAACAGGCGTTGGTATGTTCGGTTCCGGCCAGTGGACAGTAATGGAAGGCTACGCAGCGGTTAAGCTGATGAAAGCGGGCTTCCGTTCAAACAACATCGATCCAAATGCTCGTCACTGTATGGCATCTGCGGTAGGTGCATTCATGCGTACTTTCGGTATCGATGAGCCAATGGGTTGTTACGATGACTTTGAACACGCAGATGCATTCGTACTGTGGGGTTCAAACATGGCAGAAATGCACCCAGTACTATGGACTCGTATTACAGACCGTCGTCTAAGCCACCCACACGTTAAAGTAAACGTACTGTCTACTTACTACCACCGTTCTTTCGAGCTTGCAGACACAGGTTACATCTTCGAACCTCAATCAGATCTAGCGATTGCTAACTTCATCGCTAACTACATCATTCAAAACGATGCGGTGAACTGGGAATTCGTGAACAAACACACGAACTTCAAGCAAGCAACAACAGACATCGGTTACGGCCTTCGTGACAATGACCCACTACAGAAAGCCGCTGCGAACCCTAACTCAGGTAAAATGACTGATATCAGCTTCGAAGACTACAAAGCTTCTGTTGCTGAATACACCGTTGAAAAAGCATCTGAAATGTCAGGTGTATCTCAAGATGACCTTATCAAGCTGGCTAAGCAATACGCAGATCCAAACATCAAAGTAATGTCACTTTGGACTATGGGTATGAACCAACATACTCGTGGTGTATGGATGAACAGCCTTGTGTACAACATCCACCTTCTTACAGGTAAGATTTCTACTCCAGGTAACAGCCCATTCTCACTTACTGGCCAACCATCTGCATGTGGTACAGCTCGTGAAGTAGGTACGTTCTCTCACCGTCTACCGGCAGATATGGTGGTTGCTAACCCTAAACACCGTAAGATTGCAGAAGACATCTGGAAGCTTCCAGAAGGCACTATCCCACCTAAACCGGGTAAACACGCTGTTGCGCAAGACCGTGCGTTAAAAGATGGTACGATCAACGCGTACTGGGTAATGTGTAACAACAACATGCAAGCTGGTCCAAATATCAACACTGAACGTCTACCAGGTTACCGTAACCCAGACAACTTCATTGTATGTTCTGACCCGTACCCAACAGCAACAGCTCAAGCTTCTGACCTTATCCTTCCAACAGCAATGTGGATTGAAAAAGAAGGTGCTTACGGTAACGCTGAGCGTCGTACACAAGCATGGTACCAACAAGTTAAAACCGTAGGTGAAGCAAAGTCTGACCTATGGCAAATCATGGAGTTCTCTAAACGCTTCACTGTTGAAGAAGTTTGGGGCGAAGAGCTTCTAGCTAAAGCACCTGAGTATCGTGGTAAAACCATGTACGACGTGCTGTACAAAAACGGCAACGTTGATGCATTCCCACTGTCTGAAGCACAAGAGCTTAACGACGATGCTCAAGCTCAAGGTTTCTACGTTCAAAAAGGTCTATTCGAAGAATACGCAGCCTTTGGTCGCGATCACGGTCACGATTTAGCACCTTACGACACTTACCACAAAGTCCGTGGCCTACGTTGGCCTGTTGTTGACGGTAAAGAAACACTGTGGCGCTTTAAAGAAGGTTCAGATCCATACGCTAAGAAAGGTTCTGGTTGGGATTTCTACGGTAAACCAGATGGTAAAGCTCTTATCATCAATGCTCCTTACGAAGCACCACCAGAAGTGCCAAGCGACGAATACGACATGTGGTTATGTACAGGTCGTGTTCTTGAGCACTGGCACACAGGTACTATGACTCGTCGTGTACCAGAACTTTACAAAGCAGTACCGGATGCACTTTGTTACATCCACCCTGCTGACGCTAAAGCTCGTGGCCTTCGCCGTGGTGATGAAGTTCTTATCGAAAACAAACGTGGTGAAGTACGCGTTCGTGTTGAAACTCGTGGTCGTAACCGTCCACCACAAGGCTTGGTATTCGTACCATTCTTTGATGCAAGAATTCTGATCAACAAGTTGATCTTGGATGCAACGGATCCTCTGTCTAAGCAGACGGATTACAAGAAGTGTCCAGTTAAGATCACTAAGGTTTCTTAAGAGCCAAGCGCTTTTCGAACCTAGATACAAGATCTAACGTATTTAATATTGCGACTACTTTTTTCATCACTTTTTGAAGGAAGTAGTCCACTCAAAGAATTAGCCTTTAGGCGGAGAAATTAACCATGAAAAAACTGATTACTGCCCTACTATCAGCTGGTCTTTTGCTAGCTGGTGCAGTTCAAGCTCAAGCTGAGCTGGATAACCCAGGCGGCATTGGTGGCGTAGAATCTCTACGTGGTGCAAGTGAACTTGAAGCAACTCGCGCAGCAGATGACTTCAAAAAGTTTCCTCGTGACCAAGTACTTGAGAGTGACTACGTATACCAACCACCTTTAGTGCCTCATACTATTCGTAGCTATGAAGTGTCTCTTAACGCTAACAAGTGTCTTGCTTGTCATAGCTGGAAAAACGCAAAAGAAATGGGTGCAACTAAAGTGAGTGTAACTCACTACATGAACCGCGAAGATGCGGTACTTGCTGATGTTTCACCTCGTCGTTACTTCTGTCTACAGTGTCACGTACCTCAAGCTAATGCTAAACCGCTAGTTGAGAACGAGTTCAAACCTGTAGATTCACTGCGTTAATCGTAGCCGGACTGTAAGAGAGGCTATATATGATAAAATTACTTAAAGCGTTTTGGAAAAGACTCGCGACACCAAGTAAAGCAGCGGTAGGCGTTGTTTTATTCTTGGGTTTCTCGGGTGGTCTTTTGTTCTGGGGTGCATTCAACACAGGTATGGAAGCAACCAATACGGAAGAGTTCTGTTCTGGTTGTCACGCACCTATCGTTGCTGAAATCCAAGAAACAATTCACTACTCTAACCGTTCTGGTGTTCGTGCTATCTGTTCAGACTGTCACGTACCTCATGAGTGGACAGATAAAATTGTTCGTAAGGTTCAGGCTTCTAAAGAGCTATACGCACACTTTATTGCGAAAACCATCAATACTGAAGAAAAGTTCAAAGCACGTCGTGCTCACTTAGCAGAACGCGAATGGGCTCGATTGAAAAAGAATGATTCACTTGAGTGTCGTAACTGTCACCAGTTCGATTACATGGACTTCTCAGAGCAGAGCCCTCGTAGTGCGAAACAACACTCGACAGCGCTAGCTTCTGGTGAAAAAACGTGTGTAGACTGTCACAAAGGTATCGCACACAAACTACCAGACATGCACGGCGTTGAAGGCTGGCAATAAGGAGCGATTGAATGAGTACTTTAGAGAACGTAATTTGGCACATCCTAGGTTACAGCGCTATGCCAGTTATCATTCTTGGTGGCTTTGCAGGTGTTGCAGCCGTATCTCTTTGGCTTTTATCTATGACTAAAGACAAAGAAATCGATTAGAAATCGAAGAGTACGTCAACTTTTATCAGCTAATTTTAATCCATTCTGATATGGGTTGACTCTAAAAAGCCACTGATTTCAGT
>NZ_JBFRVX010000274.1:0-4940 GCF_041475345.1 Vibrio sp. 10N.222.48.A3
AACGGCACTTTGCTCTTCTGATGCCGTAGCAACAATGGCATTCACTTCTGAAATACTTAAAACCTTTTCTGATATCGAATGAAAAGATTGAGCAAGCTCATCGGTCGTAGACTTTGTTAAGCGCATCAGTTCAACGTTTTTCACCATAGATTCATCCGCTTGCTTAGATTGGTCTTGTAACTGCGCAATGATTTCTTGAATATCGATAGTCGACTGCTGAGTTTTCCCAGCCAAAGCTCTTACTTCATCAGCAACAACAGCAAACCCTCTTCCTTGTTCACCGGCTCTAGCCGCTTCAATCGCGGCATTAAGCGCTAACAAGTTAGTTTGCTCAGAGATGTTCTTAATTACCTCAACAACACTGCTGATACGCTCTGAGTGCTCTCTAAGTAAATTCACGACCGTTTGAGTTTCTGATATTGATTCAGAAATTTCTTCTGTCGTGTCAGTTGAGTTTTTCAATGTTCCATGGCTTAGCTGAATAATGTCATTCGCTTCCATTGCTGACTGCTCAGCTCTTTGTGCGTTGTCAGCAACGTCTCTCGCTGTTGAAGATAACTCAGTCGCGGCCGTCGCGATTTGCTCTACCGATGATAGTTCATTCAAAGAGTTACTCTGGGATCGCTCTATCAGAGCTAAAGACTCTTCTTGCTTTTGGTTAATTGAATTCATGCTTACACCTGCCTGTGACAGGATATCATTCA
The DNA here is from genome assembly GCF_041475345.1 of Vibrio sp. 10N.222.48.A3. Taxonomy (NCBI): domain Bacteria; kingdom Pseudomonadati; phylum Pseudomonadota; class Gammaproteobacteria; order Vibrionales; family Vibrionaceae; genus Vibrio; species Vibrio sp. 10N.222.48.A3. The sequence continues at coordinate 705 of NZ_JBFRVX010000274.1, forward strand.
ATTTTGCAGACAGTTGAGACAAAGAATCTGAAATAGTGTCGAGCTCATTTCCACCCTCTTTCAATTTAACGTCCGATAAACGTCCATTCTCAAGGGCTTTAATCCAATTTACGATCAATGGTAAATTTCTCAATTCTCTTTTCACTAGGAAATAAGATGAACCAGAAGCAACGATAGAAGAGAAAAGAACCAACCACCATGAGAAAGAAGAGTTGGACTCTAAAACTGAATCAGAATGGGCTAATTCTTCCTTAGCGACGTCCAATTGCAATGAGATCAATTCACCAAGAACACCTCCCATATCATCGACAAGGAGATAAAGCTGAGTGATCATCTCAGAATCATCAATCATCAATCATCATATTTCTATGTTTATCAAGAATTAATGGTACTTCTCGCTCTACCTTATCTATTTTAAGTTGAAGCTCTTTTGCCAACCCCTCTTCTTCTCTTGTTAGCTGCGTTGCCAGATAATGAAGGAATAGCTCATGAGCCTCTTTCATCGCAACAGAAACACCAGAATAAAAAGCCGCCTGCTCTATCATTCCCACATGGTATTTATTCGCCGCATCAATCACGCTTACCGCATACAAATCCGAAATGCTTTTCAAATCAGATAACGGAATGACTCGGTCCTCGTACACAGAGTGAAAACTGTCCATAACCTCATTTGAGGTAGCTTCGCTTTTTAAGTTGCTTACAACTAAAAAGATAGAAAAGAGCAGTGGAACTAGAAGAAGCTTTGTTGATATTGATTTCATATAATCCTGAAAAATAATGCATGGGAATTTACTAATAATGATAATTATATCACGTTTTTTTATTATTTTATCATTGACTTATAAGCCAGCCACCTAAACAGGCCAGTTCAGGCAGTGATTATTTCTCAACTATTTTGTAATGAAATGGCAATATAATTCAAACAATTAAACAATTCACAGCATAGAGCGAAGTGAAATTGATACAGATCTCGCAGCACACGAACGGTGCTGATGGACTTTCAACCAAAACAAGCTTACAACCACTTACATTGTTGAAAAATATGTTATTTTTCTTTTTGATTAAAAATAAAAAATAGCCGCTAGTTAGCGGCTATTTTGTCAAAACAGAACGAAGCTTCGACGACTTTTAGTCTCTCTACTTAATCTCGTCTACTATTCAAATTCTTCTATTTCTTAGTTTCTTCTACTTTTTCGTCTCTTCTACTTCTTAGTCTCTTCAACTACGGCTTTCATCAATACCGAGGTATCCATGCGGCCTTGTCCTTCCGCAGACAATGCCTTGTAAGCGTTGTTGGTTTTTTCGGTCAGTGGAAGTTGGATGCCTTGGCGCTCAGCTTCATCTAAGCAGAAACCTAAGTCTTTGATCATCCAATCAATGGCGAAGCCGAAATCGAACTTGTCTTGCGCCATTGTGGTCGCGCGGTTTTCCATCTGCCATGAACCTGCTGCGCCGTTTTTAAGGCAATCAACCAGAGTTGGGATATCCAAACCTGATTTTTCAGCAAGTACCAAGCCTTCAGATAAACCGTTCAATACACCCGCAATGCAGATCTGATTGACCATCTTTGCGCGTTGGCCTTGGCCGACTTTACCCATCAGAACTGACGACTTACCGTAAGCTTCGAACACAGGTTGAAGGTCGTTGAAAAGCGCTTGTTCGCCGCCACACATGATGGTTAGCACGCCGTTTTCTGCGCCCGCTTGGCCACCAGACACTGGCGCGTCCATAAAGCGAACACCAGCTTGCTTCGCTGCCACTTCAAGCTCTTCAGACAGCACAGCAGACGTTGTAGTGTGGTCGACAAGAATCGCGTTTGGCTTCATTGCTGCCAATGCGCCTGTTTCGCTGGTTGTCATGCTGCGTACGTCGTCATCATTACCTACACAAACCAATACCACGTCAGCTTCTGCGACACACTCAGCCACAGATTCTGCCGTTTTACCTTGGTGTTTATCAGCCCAGTCTAATGCTTTGTTGTGAGTGCGGTTAAACACCGTTACTTCAAAACCGGCTTTGACTAGGTGGCCTGCCATTGGGAAGCCCATAACGCCTAGCCCGATAAAACTTACTTTCATTTCTTTCTCCTTTTATTTGACCAAGTCATCGCTATGAAAAGATCGAACACTCTCAATCAACGCATCAATAAGCAGGGTCAAAGCCTTTGGCTGATATTTTCTTTCTTTGTACACTAAATACGCTTGGCGATCACCCCGATGATACTCAGGGAGCACTTGAATCAAATTCATCTCGGGGGATACATGACGAAAAGGCAATGAAGCAAGCCCCAAGCCTTTTTGCGCCGCGGCCGCTACCGCATGAATATCGTTGACAATAAACTTGGGTTTAATCGTGATCATCTGCTCTAAGCGGTCGGATTTGTAGAGCGGCATATCAAACACATCATCAACGTTGATCCAGTCTTGAAGCTCTAGGTCGTCCGGATTTTCAATCGTCTCACGCGAATCTAAGTATTCTTGGCTCGCGAAAAATCCGTGTTTGGCTTTGAAAAGTGGACGAGCAATCATGCCTTCCATCTCTGAGATCTTAAACGTGATCAGTAAGTCACGGTCGGTCTGCGGGATAAACTGTTGCTGGCTCAAGGTAAGATCGAGCTGAACGTTCGGATATTGAGTGAGGAATTGCTCTACCATCGACCTTAAAAAGCCACTATAGAAGTTGTGAGGTACGGCGAGCTTTATCTTGCCTTGAATAGCGTCACGCTCTTCTAGCAAGCTATTAAAGCCCTGATGAATCGACTCCATGCCGCTGCTCAGTGCAGAAAAGGCCGCCTCGCCGTCTTTGGTGGCCACCAGCTCACGACCTTTCTTTTCTAAAAGTCGGATATTCAGGCGATCTTCCAATGCGGTTAGCCTACGCGACATAGTCGACACTGGGAGTTGCAGCCGTTTAGAAGCCGATAGCAAAGAGCCCTCTTCAACCACTGCACAGAATAAGAACAGATCATCAATGTTTCCAAATATGGAATTCATACTTCTATATGTGCCTATTTTTCTCATTAATGGATAGATGTAACCTTATCTCATCAACAACAGAAAATCACGGGAGAACACAGTATGAACAACAAACAATTTTGGGTAACCGCGATTTTATCCTCCCTGACCATGGCGACTATCATGTCTGGGTTAATTTCTGGCTACAAAATGGGATTCAGCCCCGAGTGGCCGCCAATCTGGCTGCAAAGCTTTTTCATTGCTTGGCCGTGTGCTATCACGCTCAACCTCACCGTGCTTCCTTTGATCAGAAAACTCTCAGCATGGATTTGTCGCCCGAGAGCGCTTTACATACCTGAGGTCACGGAACGATGATCAAGGGCTTATGCTCTAGGAGCTATGATCTAGAAGCTGCCATCAAGGGGCTGCGATCAAAGAGTCATGCTCACGGATAAACGTCTGAATTACGCCCATAAAAAAACCGAGCACTAGGCTCGGTTTTTTGTATTCTACATTCTACTCACAAGAGCAAAGCTATCAATTATAGATTGATATTACAGCTCAGCGTTGTGGTAAACCTGCTGAACGTCATCACAGTCGTCAAGCATGTCTAAGAACTTCTGGAATTTTTCAGAATCTTCTTCAGCTACTGGCGTAGTTGTTTGAGGAACGAAAGTGATTTCCTCAACGTCTAGCGTTAGGTCTGGGAACGCAGCGTTTAGTGCTGTCTTCGTTTTGAAGAACTCAGTCGTTGGAGCGAATACAGTGATAACACCGTCTTCTAGCTCAACGTCAGTCACGTCTACGTCTTCCATCATTAGCGTTTCTAGGATGATCTCGTCATCTTCGCCTGCAAACTGGAATACAGCTTGGTGAGCGAACATGTGAGAAACAGTACCTTCAACACCGATTTTCGCGCCAGTTTTAACGAAACATTGGCGAACGTCTTGGAAAGTACGGTTACCGTTGTCAGTTAGACAGTCAACGATTACGCTTGTGCCACCTGGGCCAAAACCTTCGTAACGAGCTGGTTGGAAGTCTTCACCGCCGCCGCCGTTCGCTTTATCGATCGCTTTGTCGATAACGTGAGCGGGTACTTGGTCTTTCTTCGCTTTAGCAATCAGGTGCTTAAGAGGTAGGTTCATGTCTGGGTCAGAGCTACCGTTCTTAGCCAGTACGTAAATCTCTTTACCGTATTTAGAATAAACTTTAATTTTTGCGCCTGCAGTTTTCGCCATTGAGGCCTTGCGCACTTCAAAACTTCTTCCCATCGGGATCTTCT
>NZ_JBFRVX010000275.1:0-11383 GCF_041475345.1 Vibrio sp. 10N.222.48.A3
ATGTTGTACATCTTGGTGTCGATCTTAGGGAACAGGTACATCGCGCCTTTCGGTTTAACACAAGAAACGCCAGGGATCTTGTTGATTAGCTCCCATGCGCGGTCGCGTTGCTCAAGTAGTCGGCCGCCTGGCAGAATCAGTTCATTAATACTCTGATAGCCGCCGAGCGCGGTTTGGATCGCGTGTTGCATTGGCACGTTGGCACACAAACGCATCGAGGCGAGCATTTCTAGCCCTTCGACATAGCCTTTCGCGATGTGTTTCGGACCCGTTAAGAACATCCAACCACCACGGAACCCACATACACGGTAAGCCTTAGACAGACCGTTGAATGTCACCATGAGTACGTCTTCGGCAAGCGTTGCAACTGAAGTGTGTACCGCACCGTCGTAAAGTACTTTGTCGTAGATTTCATCAGCGAAGATGATCAAACCGTGCTCACGAGCAATCTCAACAACTTGTAATAGGAAATCACGGCTGTATACCGCGCCCGTTGGGTTGTTCGGATTGATAAGAACGATGCCGCGAGTCTTTGGTGAGATCTTCGCTCGCATGTCGTCTAGATCTGGATACCAATCAGCATCTTCATCACACATGTAGTGAACCGGCGTGCCGCCAGAAAGCGCAACAGACGCTGTCCATAGTGGGTAGTCCGGAGCGGGAACTAAGATTTCATCACCATTATCCAGTAGCGCCTGCATAGACATAACGATAAGCTCTGATGCGCCGTTACCAATGTAAACATCTTCTACATCAAGGTTACGGAGGCCTTTTTTCTGGTAGTGCTGAACAACCGCTTTGCGGGCTGAATAGATGCCTTTTGAGTCACAGTAACCTTGAGATGTCGGTAGGTTACGGATTACATCAACAAGGATTTCATCAGGGGCGTCAAAACCAAATGGGGCGGGGTTACCGATATTAAGCTTCAGTATTTTATGCCCTTCTTCTTCCATGCGCTTAGCATGTTTGAGTACAGGCCCCCTGATTTCGTAGCATACGCTGTTGAGTTTTGACGACATCCCGATATTTTGCATTGCCGATTTCCTGAAATTAATTTAAATACTTTATTAAAGTACCGCAAAACGGGGTTTGATAGAATAAAAATCTGATGAATGTCGTATTTCAGTGTCACGTTTGGTCTTTTTGTTGTCACTCTTTTCTAAATTTTAATTAATCGCTTGTTTGTTGTTGGCTAAGATGAATAAAGAGGCGGGATCGCTTAAAATCACACGAATGTTCGAAAGATATCGTACATTCTTGATCTAAGTTGGTGCTGCCCATAAAGTATCAAACTAATATAATAATAATTTAGATGTGAACGAGGTCGATTTGTCACATTTCCAGCAAACTGTCTCCGCTTTGATTGAGCGAGTACAAAATGCCCAAGCAAGCGAAGTGCGTTGTGTTGAAGTTCTAACGCAAAAACCATCGTTTGCATTTATTGAATGGCTTCATGCTCAACCACTCTTTCCTAAGTTTTATTGGCAGTCACGTGATACTCGTGAAGAGGTCGTTGCGCTCGGGCAATTACATACTTTTTCTGATCCCGCTCCCGCGTACGCAATTCTTGGTGAAGACCAACGAATCTGGGGTGGGCGCTCGTTTGACGGGCACACCGCAAAAAACCGTCGTTGCATGGAATCGTTTTTCTTCCTTCCTCAGGTTGAACTGATCCGCTTTGACAAGACTTGGTCGTTAGCCGTCAACTTATCTCCTGATCGCGTTGCTTCTATTAATGCTCTAAATAAGCTTTCTGTCGAAGCGGCGATATTGGCCCCTTTGTCAGCGCACATTGAGCAGATTAACCACGTTCCAGAACGAGAGCTGTGGGGCAACCTTGTCGATAAAGTGCTGAAAGGCATTAGCGACGAAGAGTACAAGAAAGTCGTTTTAGCGCGTAAAACCACATTGCAATTGGATGCGCCAATCTGCGCGGCTCAGTTGCTTAAAGCCAGCTATTTGCAAAATCATCACAGTTTCCACTTTATGTTGGTACTGGACTCTAAACACAGTTTCATTGGTTCGACGCCTGAGCGCTTATATAGCCGATATGGTAGTGAGCTTGATACGGAAGCGCTTGCAGGAACCATTGGCCGAGGAGAAAACTCGACCGAGGATATGGAACTAGCAAACTGGCTTTCACAAGACACTAAAAACCTCAATGAGAACCAGTATGTGGTTGACGACATCATTGAGCGCCTCACTCCTCATTCTCAAACGGTTCATGTTGAAAAGGATACGCGTCTTGTGCGCTTGCGTAAGGTGCAGCATCTTAAGCGTAATATCCACGCCCAGCTTAACAATGGCGTTAACGGTGTACAGTTGCTTGCTGCATTACAGCCGACGGCTGCGGTGGCTGGTTTACCGCGTAAAGAGGCGATGGATTTCATTCTTGAACACGAACCGTTTGCTCGAGGGTGGTATGCAGGCTCTGTTGGCTATATTAGCCATCAACGCGCTGAATTCTGTGTCGCGATTCGAAGTGCCTTGATTGTAAACGATCAAGTACAACTGTTTGCGGGTGCCGGGATCGTACCGGGATCGGTTGCTGAACATGAGTGGCAAGAGTTGAATAAGAAAATGTCGACTCTGCTCAGCCTAATTTCAGACCATCCATTACTGGGTGTCGCATCATGAATCATGACCAAGCCGTATTAAATAGAGTTTGGTGTAAGACGTTACTGGAGGAGCTTGCACGCAGCGGTATTGAACATGTTTGTGTTGCACCGGGTTCTCGCTCAACACCATTGACACTCGAAGCCGAAGCCAATCCAAAGTTAACTTTACACACGCACTTTGACGAGCGTGGTCTCGGTTTTTTTGCTCTAGGTTTAGCTAAAGCGAGTGATAAGCCAGTTGCCGTGATTGTTACCTCTGGTACAGCCGTTGCGAACCTTCTTCCTGCGACGGCTGAATCGGGTTTGACACGAGAGAAGCTGATCTTGCTGACGTCTGATCGACCAATAGACTTGGTTGGTTGTGGGGCGAATCAAGCAATTCAGCAACAGGGTATCTTTTCGTCTCATGTTGAAAGCTCTTTAAATCTGCCCAGCCCAACAACACAGACTTCTTTGAATTGGCTTCTGACATCGGTTGATAGCGTACTTGCGAACCAACAAAGTGTTGGCGGTGCGATTCATATCAACTGTCCATTTCCTGAGCCTTTGTATTCAACAAGTAGCGCTGAAATGTATGCACAGTACACATCCAGTATCTCTGGGTGGAAATCGGGAACAGGTTGTTACAGCCAAACGTTTTTACCTAATCAAGTGAATACACAACCGATTGCTCCAGGTGAGTATCTTGGACGTAAGGGTGTGGTTATTCTCGGTTCGCTCGATATTGAACAAGCGACAAAAGCTCAGCAGTTTGCCACTGCATTAGGCTGGCCAGTTTTTTGCGATCCTCAATCAGGTGTCACAAGTGATTGGAAGCATTATGATCTGTGGATGCAGAGTGACGTAGCTAAAGCGCAACTCAATCAATGTGATTTCATCCTTCAGTTCGGTGAGCGTGTTGTTTCTAAGCGCCTTAATCATTGGATAAAGTCGCAAGCTTCATCATTCTGCTCGTCACAATACATTGTTGTGTCACCAGATACGCACCGAATCAACCAAGATCATCTGCCTCAAACCCATATCGTTGCTGATATCGAGTCATGGGTGTCAGAACAGCATTTACCTACCTTGTTAGGTCAACATGCAGGTTGGGCTGCACCTTTGGTCGAAATCGCGAATACGGTTCAACAATTGGCATTGGCACAAATATCCAATAATGACCAACTGACCGAGTTGAGCGTTGCAGTTGACTTGTCGACTAGACTTAAAGACAGAGAGTTGTTTGTGGGAAACAGCTTGATGGTAAGGCTGGTGGATATGCTGTCATCAATATCTGCGAATCAAGTTTACAGTAATCGTGGTGCATCGGGCATTGATGGCTTGGTGGCGACGGCTGCGGGCGTGGTGAAAGCTAATCAAAACCCTTTATTGATGTTGCTCGGTGATACCTCTTTGTTGTACGACCTCAACTCACTGGCCCTGCTTACTCACAATATAACGCCGATGGTGATTGTTGTGAGCAACAATGATGGCGGTGCGATCTTTGACTTGTTGCCTGTTCCTGAGCAACAAAAACAATCTCTATATCAAATGCCCCATGGTTTCGGTTTTGAACATGCCGCTGCGCAATTCCAGCTTGGTTATGCTGCGCCAGAAACCTTGAACGGCTACCAAACTATTATCGAACAACATTTCGAGCAGGGTCAGGGCACCTTGCTCGTTGAAGTTAAGACGCCTCCCGAACAAGCGGCTACTTTGTTGAAACAATTCAGTGCAATGCTCATCGAGGCATTAGCCTAAGGACTTAACATGCTTTACTCCAATTATTACCCAGCTGTACAAGAATCTTCTGACAAACCTTTGCTTGTTTTTCTACATGGTTTACTCGGAAGCGGGGATGATTGGAGCGCATGTCATCCATATCTAGAGGAGTTTCCTCGTCTTTGCATAGATTTGCCCGGGCACGGACAAAGTCGCTTTATCGATCCGGTAGGCTTTGATCATTGCTGCAAGAAAATCGTTCAGTGCATCACTTCTCAACTTGCGCTCAACGATCTTCCTGCGGATTATCCTATCGTGGTGATTGGCTACTCTATGGGTGGTAGGCTTGCCATGTATGGGGTGACAAGCCCTTGCTTCGAAACGCTCAATCTTAAGAAAGTCATTATTGAAGGTGGCAACTTTGGTCTGGAGCGTGATGAAGAACGAGCACAAAGGTTAGTACATGATACGCAATGGGCTGTCCGTTTTGCGCAGCAGTCGATTGAAGATGTTTTAGACGATTGGTATCAACAAAGCGTCTTTTCTTCACTAAATCATGAGCAAAGACAAACTTTGGTCATAAAGCGTAGTGGTAACCTTGGAGTATCCGTAGCAAATATGTTGTTATCTACTTCGTTAGCTAAGCAACCGGATTTACGTGCCACATTGAAATCTCATGAGCATCAATTGCATTATGTGTGTGGTGAAAAAGATCGTAAATTCATGGAGCTAGCTGAGAATAGTGGCTTTGAATATAGTCAGGTTGATTACGCTGGTCATAATGTTCATTTTGAGCAACCAGAGTTGTTTTCCAACCTGATCATCCAATGTATCGCCAGTCGCCGCTAAACTGACTGAGCGGTTCTCTCGTATCAAGCACTATCAAAAGCAGAGCAACACCGTCACGACTATTCGTTAGTCGTGGTCTCTAATAGAACAATGGGAATCACCATGGCTAAAACAGTAGGCATCACAGAAGAAGAACTTTACGCAGCAGTTAACTGGCGCGATGAAAGCAGTCAATTTGAAGATATTCAGTACCACAAGTCTGACGACGGTATTGCGAAAATCACGATTGCTCGTCCTCAAGTCCACAATGCGTTCCGTCCACAAACCGTAAAAGAGATGATCAATGCATTGGCTGATGCTCGTTATGACGAGAAGGTTGGCGTAATCATTTTGACGGGTCTTGGTGAGAAGGCGTTCTGTTCTGGTGGTGACCAAAGTATCCGTGGTGATTACGGCGGTTATCAAGATGATTCAGGTACACATCACCTGAACGTGCTTGATTTCCAACGTCAAATTCGTACTTGTCCAAAACCCGTTATCGCAGCGGTATCGGGGTGGGCAGTCGGTGGCGGTCATGTACTTCACATGATGGCAGACCTTACTATCGCAGCTGAAAACGCTCAGTTCGGTCAGACGGGTCCTAAAGTAGGTTCATTCGATGGCGGTTGGGGTGCTTCTTACATGGCTCGTATCGTTGGTCAGAAGAAAGCACGTGAAATTTGGTTCTTGTGTCGTTTCTACGATGCTAAAGAAGCATTGGACATGGGCCTGGTAAACACCGTAGTGCCTGTTGCCGACCTAGAAAAAGAAACCGTTCGTTGGTGTCGTGAAGTGCTTCAACATAGCCCAATGGCGCTGCGTTGCTTGAAAGCTGCACTAAACGCAGACTGTGATGGCCAAGCCGGCCTACAAGAGTTGGCGGGTAACGCAACCATGATGTTCTACATGACAGAAGAAGGCCAAGAAGGCCGAAACGCATTCAACGAGAAGCGTCGACCTGATTTCGACAAATTTCCGCGTAACCCATAGTCTTTCTCTTCTTTAAAGTGAGTCGCTAATAGCGGCTCGTTTTGTTTTGATGTTCCCCGTTTTTTAGGAAACTTTATGAACTCAGTGAATTCTCAGCGTCACGCTAAACTCTACCGTTATCAATTGCCTATGGATAGTGGTGTGATTCTTCGTGACAATAAGTTGAACGAACGCGTTGGCTATATCATCCAACTAGAGTGTGATGGTAAAACTGGTTTTGGCGAAGTCGCACCTTTGCCAGGTTTTAGCCAAGAAAATGCCGAACAAGCTGGCATTCAGCTTCAACACGAATTAGAGCTTTGGAGCCACAATAACCCTCAAACGCCTTTTGATGAGCTATATCCTTCTGTTGCGTTTGGCTTTTCGATGGCGATGTTGGAATTACGAGGCGAACTCAATGCTGAAGGTAACTACCAAGCCGCGCCGTTGTGTACAGGAGACCCAGATGAACTGATCCCTGTGCTGAATGAGATGAAAGGCGAGAAGGTCGCGAAAGTGAAAGTCGGTCTCTACGAAGCGATTCGCGATGGCATGTTGGTTAGCTTATTTCTTGAGTCGATCCCTGATTTGACCCTAAGACTTGATGCTAACCGTGCTTGGAAGCCAGAGAAAGCGAAGCAGTTCATTAAGTACATTTCGCCGTCACTGCGTCAGCGTATTAGCTTTATTGAAGAGCCTTGCCAAAAACCAGAAGACAGCTTGGCATTTGCCATTGACCATGGCGTAGCGATTGCGTGGGACGAAACATTGCAAGAAGCGGTGCGTAGTCCAGAGTTTGATCTTAGCGACCTCACAGGTGTTAAAGCTGTTGTGATCAAGCCAACTCTTATTGGTTCTGTAGCGCGTTGTGTGGCAATCATTGAGCGTGCACAACAACTCGGTATCAAACCAGTACTAAGCTCAAGCATAGAGTCTAGCCTTGGCTTAACTCAGATTGCTCGATTAGCACAACAATACTTACCTAATGAAGTGCCGGGGCTTGATACTATTGGTTTGTATCAACAACAACTCGAAGTCTCTTGGCCGGGTTGTCAGCTTCCGGTTTCTACTCTTGAACAGCAACAATTGATTTGGTCTTCTTAAGCTGATCGTTCGATTGGCTTAGACCGTTTTCAATCTATAACTTGGTTATCTTATGATGCGCCCACAATCTAATCATCACCCGCTTTGGGTACAGTGGGCGCAGCAAAACCCACATCAGACAGCGTTAGTGACTACTCACCACACTTATACTTGGCAGCAAGTGTCTGTGCTAGTGAGTGAGTACCAACAACAGCTATCTCATCAAGGTCTATCTGAAGGTGATGTACTGACGATTGTTGGTAAGAATCAAGCTGAAGTGATTTCTGCTTATCTTGCCGCACTTAATTTGGGTGTTATTTGCGCTTTAACCATGCCTCAACCTCGCTTACGCCTGAAGAAAAAGCTCGATTCCTTATATCAAGCGGGTCAACAAAGCTACCTTTGGCTTTTGGACAGTAGCGGGATAGAGCAATCAGAGACTGTTGATTTAAATACTCAGTTGGTGACCTTGTCTTGCTTAAATGAAGTGAAGGTCGATGGTGATGATAATCGGATAACGACATCTCAAGACTCCAGCTTCAATCCTCAAAACCTTGCAAGCATCGTATTCACTTCTGGCTCTACCGGAAACCCGAAAGCGGTGGCTCACACGTTGCAGCAACACTTATGTTCAGCTCAGGGGTTACTAGATGTTTTCAACTTTGAACAAGCTGACACATGGTTACTGAGTTTACCGATGTACCATGTGTCGGGATTGGCGATTGTCCATCGTTGGTTGGCGGCTGGTGGCTGCATCAAAATAGGGTCAGGTAAGCTTGAGTCAGACATCGAAGGTTGCAGTCATGCCTCTTTAGTGGCGACTCAACTACATAGGTTATTGCAGAGTAAGCAAGCACTTACTTTAACTCATGTGCTTTTAGGCGGTAGCCATATCCCAGAAGCGCTAGGGTTTGAAGCTCAACAAATGGGCATTGAAACTTGGCTTGGATACGGCATGACAGAAGCGGCTTCAACAGTGACCGCGAAGCCAGTCGATTCTAGTAATACTGCAGGTTTTGTTCTCGACCAACGCCAGTTAAAAATTGAAGACCAACGTATCTTTATTGGCGGTAATACGCTTGCTTCAGGTTATTACTATCAGGGCGAGTTAACACCGTTGGTGGATGAGAACGGTTGGTTCGACAGTAAAGATCTCGGCGAATGGGATGGCGAACAAGTGTCGATTATTGGTCGCGCTGATAATCAGTTTATTTCTGGGGGAGAGAATATCCACTGTGAAGAAATTGAACGAGCACTGAATCAGTTATCTTTAATCAATCAGGCGTTTATCGTTCCAATTGAAGATGATGAGTTCGGGTTTCGACCTGTCGCTATTGTGGATTGTACGGAGTTACCAACCAAAGAATGGTTTGCCGAGCAATTAAATGGCCGTCTTGAACGGTTCAAATTTCCTGTCGAGTACTATCGAATGCCTCATCAAGAACAGCTAGGTATTAAGGTTTCACGCGCAGGGTTGGCACAATGGTTACAGCAGATACGTTCTAAATAGAGCTGAGAACAATAAAACGAAGCGCAATACACGGTGACTAGTCGTAATTGCGCTTCAGGGGGTTGTGATGGTGGTGAAACCATCACAAATTCTTAATATTCTATCTGGTCATTAAGGCTTTTATCTTTGCATCTGGCTGTTTAGCTTAAGCGAGTGCCTTCTTCATTTGTTCAGCAACCTTATCTACCTTACCTAAACCGATAATGACTTGTAGGCCACCTTTTCCAATAGGCACGACGCCTGCAGCACCTAGTTTTTTCAGTTTGTCACTGTCTGCTACTGACGAGTCTTTTACTGTTAAGCGTAAGCGAGTAATACAGTTGTCCACTTCTAGAATGTTGTCTGCACCACCAATAGCTTCGATGTAGTTGTTGGTTAGGCTAACTAACGCTTCTGGAGATTTTGTCTCGCCTTCTGCTTCCATCTCTTCACCGCGACCCGGAGTACGTAGATTAAACTTGATGATAGCGAAACGGAAAATACCGTAGTAAAGCGCGAAGAACACTACACCTTGAACTAATAACATGTACCAGTTAGTCGCTAACGGGTTTTGGCTTGATAGCACCAAGTCAACAAAGCCTGCAGAGAAGCCAAAACCTGCCATCCATTCCATGCTTGCTGCAATGTAAAGCGACAGACCTGTTAACACAGCGTGCACTAGGAACAATACAGGTGCTAGAAACATAAAGCTGAACTCTAGAGGCTCAGTGATGCCTGTGAAGAACGAAGCCATTGCTGCGGCAAGCATGATTGCGAATACTTGGTTCTTGTTTTTTCGCGTCAGCGCAGTGGTACATCGCCAATGCTGCTGCTGGTAAACCAAACATCATGATAGGGAAGAAGCCTGCTTGGTACATGCCAGTTTTACCCGGAATACCCGTACCGTTAGCGATAGATTGTGCACCGCCGAGGAAGTTTGGAATATCGTTAATACCCACAACGTCGAACCAGAACACAGGATAAAGGGCGTGGTGCATGCCGACTGATAGGAACAAACGGTTGAAGAATCCAAACAGACCGGCACCAACTGCGCCCATGCTTTCTAGTTTAATTCCTAGAACGATCAGAGCATCGTAAACAGCAGGCCAGATGTAAAGAAGGGTAAAAGAAAGCGCCATACCTGCGATTGAGGTAAGGATAGGAACCAAACGCTTACCGCTGAAGAAAGCTAAAGCTTGAGGAAGATCAACGGTGGAGTAGCGGTTATAGATTTCAGCGGAGATAATACCGACAATAATACCCACGAATTGATTGCTGATTTTGCCAAATGCTGCTGGTACTTCACTTAACTCAACATCCATTAATTGAGCAACTGAGCCTGGAGCCAGTAGAGTGGTCACGACAAGGAACATCACAAAACCGGACAGTGCCGCAGAACCATTCTTATCACGGCTTAAACCAAATGCGACACCCACCGCGAACAGAACCGCCATGTTGTCGATGATCGCACCACCTGATTTGATCAAAAATGCGGCCAGAATACTCTCTGAACCCCAACCAACAGGATCCAACCAGTAGCCGATCCCCATAAGGATTGCTGCAGCTGGCAGTGTGGCTACGGGAACCATCAATGCCTTACCTACTTTTTGCATATACCCAAGTATATTCATACGTGCCCCTAAGTTTGTAATTAATTTTTTTAATGTTTCTGCTCGTCAACGTATGGAGTTAAATATTGATCGAAGCAGGGTTTTAAGTAACTGCGGCTATTAGAGACTTATTTCTTAATGCAAACAAACGAAACGGGTAGTACTATGAATTAAAATTTTTAATGCATGAGTTCGTATGGCTAACCATCAATCTTTACTTAGAAATCTTCATACTTTTAATGTTGCTGCCGAGAAAATGAGCTTTACGTTAGCCGCGAAAAAGTTGCATTTGACTCAGGGAGCCGTTAGCCATCGAATCAAAGTGTTGGAAGGTGAACTCGGATTTAACTTGTTTGTGCGAGGCACTCGTAAACTGGAATTGACCGAAGAAGGGCAACGCTTTCAACGCACGTTATCCAAGTCGTTGAGCTCTATTTTTGGTGAGATCGAAGACATTACCAACACCGACTTGTACGGTCAGATAAATATCGGTACCAGTCCTGCCTTTGCTAACAGTTGGTTGCTACCAAGGCTAGCTGATTTCAAACAGCGATACCCAAAGTTCAACCTCAATATTTTCTCTCAAGAAGAGCAAGACTTTCATCAAAATCACCTCGATGTCGCTATTTACTATGGTGCTGAAGATCTAAAAGATATGCATCGCCAGCGTCTGTTTGGTGAAAAGTATATTCCGGTATGTACACCGAGTTATGCCGCTGAACACGATATCTTTGATGATGGTTTAGAGTCGTTACACCGGATTAATTTCATTCATGCGCTAGGCTCTGATGTGTGGCAGCGTTGGATTAAGCACAATCAACTCGATG
Source organism: Vibrio sp. 10N.222.48.A3 (assembly GCF_041475345.1). Taxonomy (NCBI): domain Bacteria; kingdom Pseudomonadati; phylum Pseudomonadota; class Gammaproteobacteria; order Vibrionales; family Vibrionaceae; genus Vibrio; species Vibrio sp. 10N.222.48.A3. Next base: position 11,126 of record NZ_JBFRVX010000275.1, read on the forward strand.
TAAATCTGTTTGAGCAGTTTTATTGTGTGAGCCACCGAGACATGGGCGTGCAGAGTGCTCTGCATAATATCGGTGTGGCAATGGGGCGTTATCATTTTGTTAAGCCGTACATTGAGACTGGTGAGCTCATAACGCCTTATCCAAGTATGGATACTGATAAAGGATACGAATTGATCTGTCCGTTAGGCACTGAAAAGCGACCTAAGGTAAGAACGTTTATTAAGTGGCTAGAGGGGCAGTTACGCTAGGTTAGTTAAT
>NZ_JBFRVX010000276.1:0-7201 GCF_041475345.1 Vibrio sp. 10N.222.48.A3
AGCTAAAGCAGCGTCAGCATTTAAAGAGCGTCGTGGCGGCAACGGTCGTAACTTTCGTCGTTAATAGAAATGCGTCGCTAGCAAAAGGGCGTCGTTAATCGAAAGGCGTCGTTAAGTAAGGCTTTCGCTAATAAAAAGGCGTCGCTAGAAAAGCCGTCGAAATAGCCTAATCAGCTAAAGCGAAAAGCGTAAAATACAAAAGGAGCCTAAGTGCTCCTTTTTTAATGCGTGTCGATTTAGTCGTTCGCCTTAAGCTTCGCGGTTCTTTCTTTGATTCTTCCAAAGGTCAACGCCATAGACAATAGCGCTGATCAGTAAGAATAGCGCTGACACAGAAAACAGAGCGGGCATTTTTAGAATCCACGCGAATGTGGCAGCAAGAAAAGCGACAAAGCAAATGAGTCGACTTGATGACATGACATGACCGAGTTTAATGTTCATAACGCCTCCTAATGAAGTCTCACTTTCGACAGGAGAATTATCCCACCTTTGGCAAAATAAAGGCTAAAAAACAGTCTAAATTGTTATCAAATTTGCTAATTAAAGGGCTCGTATCACACATTTTGGCTTGGTTATTTTATAGTTCACAAAATAACCAGTCGAGGGCATTGTCACTTCTTCATGCTTAGCGATTTACGTTGTGTTTTGCTAACGAAAACCGTGATTACTGTAGTAATTAGTTTGAATGAAACCTAGTTGACGTAGAACCTACTTAGCATAGAAGAAGTAAGCGGTGATCAAAAAGCTTGCGATGATCACTGTGGTGCGAACATATTGTTGTGGAATACGACGAGAAACTTTTGCTGAATAGTAACCACCGACTAATGTCCCAAACAAAACGGCCATGCCTGACGGCCAATCAATCGAACCATTCACAACAAAGAACACGATTGCCGCGAGTGATGCGCATGCCGATACCAACAATTTGATGCCATTCATCACGTTGATATTGGTATACCCTGCCAGTGCCAAGTAGCTCAATGTCACAATGCCTAAGCCTGCATTAAAATAACCACCATAAACACACACGATCAAAAGTAATAAGGCTGAAAAGAACGCGCCTGCGCTGGTGGCGTGCTTATGTTTAGCTGTTACTTTCTTGAGCCATTTATTGAGTGTGCCACCAAAGGTAAAAAGTAGAGCGGCGAACAGTAATAACCAAGGTACGGATTGGGTAAATAGCGCTTCTGGCGTGTGTAGTAGTAAAAATGCACCAATGCCGCCGCCAATTACACATAGCCCAACAACGAGCTTGAGTTGTTTGGTACCAGATTGAATTTCGTGGCGCAGAGCGTAGGCTCCGCTAATGTATCCAGCACACGAAGCAAAGGTATTGGTCGCGTTGGCTGCAATCGGAGGGACGCCAGCGAATAACAAAGCGGGGAAGGTGATGAAGCTGCCTCCTCCTGCAATGGAATTCAACACGCCACCAATCACACCTGACAAGAATAGAATCAACCAATCCATAGTTTTAGAATCCAATGCATTAAATGATGAATCACCTTACTTGATTTTGTTATTAATATCAGGGCAATGTGCAGTGAAGAGGTGGGTTTGTGAGTTTGCTACCAACTTGGAGCTGTGGTTTTTTGAAATGACTGATACGAAAAAAGGAACCTGAGGCTCCCTTTATTTCGTTTTGTTTTCTAGGCTAAGCCAAGTTTACACTTCAACAGGCTTTGCTCTAAAACTCTTGAACAGCTTAACCAGAATCGGACTAGATAGAACCAATACCGCTAAAATAGTGAAGGTCATGGTGATAGGGCGTTCCCAAAGGAAGCTGAGTTCACCATCACTGATCATCAGTGCGCGTCTCAAGTTCTCTTCCATCAAACCACCTAATATGAAGCCAAGCAGTAACGGTGCGAGCGGGAAGTTGGCCAGCCTTAACGCTATCGCCGCCATTGCCACAATTAGCATCACAAACACATCCATCGTGTTGAAAGACACCAAGTACACGCCTGTGATTGAGAAGAAAATAATCATTGGCAGTAGTACCGTTCTTGGTACCGCTAGCAGTTTAGAGATGTAAGGGATTAAAGGCAGATTCAAGATAACCAGCACGATGTTGCCAAAGTACATCGAGATAATCACCGACCAGAATACATCTGGGTGCTCAACGAACAAGCGAGGACCCGGTTGGATGCCATAAGCGATGAGTGCACCAAGCATAATTGCTGTAGTACCAGAGCCCGGAATACCGAGTGTCAGTAGCGGAACGAATGAACCACTCGAAGCTGCATTATTTGCTGATTCAGGAGCCACAAGACCACGAATACTGCCTTTACCAAACTCTTTCTGCTTGTCTTTTGGTGCTAGGCTGCGTTCCATGCCGTAGCTTAAGAAAGCTGCGATAGTCGCGCCAGCACCCGGAAGCACGCCAGTGAAGAAGCCAAGAATTGAAGAACGAATCGAAACGGGCGCGACTTCTTTGAACTCTTCTTTGGTCACTTTCATGCTGCCAATATCGGCCATCTTTTGGCTTTCTTCGCCGCTGGTGTCTTTCTCTGGTTTCAAAATACCCATTAAAGTCTCACCTAAAGCGAAGGTTGCCATAGCAAGAAGTAGGAAACTAAAGCCATCCATTAGGTCTGTTAGGCCAAACGTGAAACGCTCAACACCAACGCCTTTGTCGATACCAACAGTAGATAACATCAAACCAAGAATGGTCATCATCCATGCCTTTATTACCTGACCTGGGCCTGCAAAAGCCGCTACAGCCGATAGACCTAACAACATCAATGCAAAGTAGTCTGACGACTGGAAGCTCAATGAGACACTTGCTAGAGCCGGTGCTGCAATCAAAAGCATGATTGCTGACAGAGTACCGCCAGTGAAAGAAGAGTAGGCTGCTAGTGCCAACGCTTTACCTGCTTGGCCTTTTTGTGCCATTGGGTAGCCGTCGAATGCGGTTACTACCGTTGAAGAACAACCTGGAGCATTGATTAAGATTGATGACGTTGAGCCACCAAATACTGCGCCGTAGTACACACCTGCCATTAAGATTAAGCCAGAAGAAGGGTCTAGGCCGTATGTAATCGGGATCATCAACGCGATTGCTGAAATTGGACCTAGCCCCGGGAGCATACCAATGAAGGTACCCACGAAGCAGCCCACAATTACCATCATGATGTTCATTGGCATCACAGCGGTAGAAAGTCCTTGTAAAATTCCGTCTAACATAATGTTATCCCTACCAAAGAGTGAAGATTAAGCCAGGCTCTAGGTAGATATCTAAGCCTTGAGTTAATAATAAAAAGAACGCGATAACGAAAGGAAATGACGCGCCAAACAAAATAGATTTACGGCGCTCACCCAATAGGTAAAAGCCAGCAAGCAAGAAGAAGCTAGTTGCTAAAACAAAGCCAAGATAAGTCAGTCCAACACCGTACAAAGCCATCAACACTAAAAAGCCAATGAGCAGCTTCCAATTCAACGGCGTGGTGTCGCATGAAACCTTCTGGTCCGGTTGTCCTGTAACTAGTAGGATCAACGACAGGCCGATGCCGATAAACGTTAATAGGGTAGGTAAAGTTCTTGCTGTGAAGGGTTCGTACTCGTCACCGGGGAACAAAGGAATTAGCGTGGTTTGGTAGCCATAGCACAAGCACGCCAGCATAAAGATCATGGCTCCGATGCGATCCTTTGAAAGCAAAGATTCCTTACTCAGAAATTTGGTTGGTAAGTCCGACATATCCAACTCCATTTGGGGTGGTATAAATAGTAAAAAAGCCGTACATGAGCGAGTTAATGAAGAATGTCTGGGATCACTAACCAAAGGTAAGCGAATTACGGTACTGGTTTATCAGCCACTTGCGTTTACAACGAATCGGCAAGCGTTAGTAATACGTCTACGAATAAACAAAGGAGTATGAAGTTAACTCATGTACGGCGAAACAAGGAAAGAGTAAGAGGGCACATAGACCCTCTATGGTTGTTAGTTATTTCAAGAAACCAAGCTCACGCATTAGGTCGCCCATCTGTTTTTCTTGGTCTTCTAGGAAGGCGTAAAAATCTTTGTCAGCTTTGTAGTTGTCAATCCAACCGTTACGGTCACGAACCACTTGCCATTCATCGGTCTTGTACATCTTGCCTAGAGCTACATTCCACTCGTCGATTTTCGCTTGGCTAGTGCCAGGTGCCGCGAAGAAGCCACGCCAGTTAGCAAATACTGTTTCGTTGCCGTACTCAGTTAGTGTTGGGATGTTTGGTGCCGCATCAAGACGTTTTGGTGCCGTTACCGCCAATACTTTTACTTGGCCTGATTTAGACATTTCTAGCACTTCACCAAGGCCTGTCGAAAGCAGTTGTGTTTCGCCAGATAATAGAGCTGCCATTGCTTTACCACCTGCATCGTAAGCAATGTATCGCACTTTCTTCGCATCAAAACCTTCGCCTTTGAACGCTGCCGCCACAACAAGGTGATCCATGCTGCCTCGAGCCGAGCCGCCTGCAATTTTCACTTTACGTGGGTTGCTTTCGAATTCTTTTACTACATCTTCCCAAGTGTTGTACTTCGAATCCGCAGACGCAACGATTGCGCCATAGTCGGCAATAGTTGCTGCTACAGGAGTTAGGTCGCGGAAAGATTGTGGGAAGATCCCCGTTAGTGAACGAACAACGATAGGCGTTGAGTTCACCATTAGCGTGTCTTCTTGACGTTGAGCCGTCTCGATTAGGTGTGCAATGGCTTTACCGCCACCACCACCAGACAAGTTTTGGAAAGAGACATTTTCTACGATGTCGGATTTAACTAATACATCACCCGTACCACGAGCCGTCATATCCCAACCGCCACCAGCGCCGCCAGGGATTAGGAAGTGGATTTTTTCTACGTCAGCAGCAAAAGTGTTAAAAGAAAAGGTTGCTGCGATGATAGAAGCCGCAAGAGTAGGTTTCAGTGCCTTGAACATGGTTCACGTTCCTTATGTAGGGGATCTCTTCAATGGAGAGAAACTTATGTTTTATATCCAGCTGCTAAATACACGAGTAGGGTATTGCTTAGCAGATGACGTTAAAGTTAACGGTGTGTTAAAGAATTGTCTGTAATGCGGTGATATTGAGGATAAAGAACATTGGGTGAATAAAGTTCATAAAGTTCACGGGGAGGTGAGGGTGTCCTTACTGTTGGAGACAGATGAAAAAAGAGAGCCACTTGGACTCTCTTTAATAGTTTGTAACTTATGACATATTTAGTGTTTCTCGATCATGATGAACTAGCCAGTGTTGAGCCTTTTAGCAGTTCAGTCGCGCAATCGAAATCGAACTCCTCGAGTGCGCTTTCCAACTTTTTAAATTCCGAAGGTGTTAGCCCAACCACAGCACCGTCCTCAATGTTAAGAACAATGTTGAGAGCTTCGGTGTCATCATTGGATACCGCTTCTAATAATAGGCCGTATAGTTCAGTACTTGGTTGATTAGGCGATGTCTCCGGTTTTGCTTGCTGGTCTCTTGTATTCTCGGTGGCGACTGTTGTGTGGAAGATCGAGTTAGCGATCTCTTGGCTGAGTTCAATCGTGGTTTTGATGACCTTTTCTTTTAGGTCGTCATCGGTAATTTCGGACTCTAGGTTTTCACATAGACTATGCAAGTCGCTAGCTCCGAGGTTACCGGCCACACCTTTGAGGGTGTGCAAGTAACGTTGTTGAGCACTATTTGATAGTTCGACAGTTAAGGTGCTTTTGTCAGAGTAGGCTTCAACAAATCGTTTCAATAGCTTCGTGTATAAGGTGTGATTGTTGCTCGCTCTCATTAATCCCATGTTGGTATCAAGACCGTCAATGACAGGTAACGCCTCGGGTGCTTTTTCTGCGTTGTTTTCTTCTTGTAGAATCTTGGTGGACTCTTGCAACGAAACATTAAATTGCACAGGGTTAGACGGTGACACCCAATTGGCTAAGGTCGCGAACATCGAGCCGACATCAATCGGTTTAGCGATAATGTCAGTCATCCCACAGTTGAGTGCTTTTTCTTTATCCCGCTCCATCACGTTTGCTGTCATCGCAATGATTGGGGTTTGTGTGTCTTTTATCTTGTTACGAATATGCAGGGTTGCTTCGTAACCGTCCATCACTGGCATTTGGCAATCCATCAAAATACCATCGAAAGGTACGTCGTCAGTTATGGCTTGTTGATAAAGATCTATCGCCTGCTGACCATTCTCGGCAATGGTGACTTTAATTTGTTGCCCCTCTAAAAGCTCTGTTGCGAGCTCTTGGTTTATCTCATTGTCTTCGACCAGCAAGATGTTAGCTCCGGCCAGTTGTTGGACGTTAGCGAGTTGATTTTGTTGTTCTAATTCGCTGCGAGATACGCGGTCTGAGTCGAGTCCATAGAGTGAAACAATAGAGTCATAGAGATGAGATGAGGTGATTGGCTTGTCTAGAATACTCGGTACTTCAAAGCCTCTTTGTTCTATGAGTTCAGCAAGCTCTTCTCGGTCGTATGCGGTCAGCATCATGATTTTAGGCATTGTGAGCTGCTGCCCATTTTTGAGCTCTGCTAGTAAGTCTACGCCATCTCGCTTAGGCATCTTCCAGTCGGAGATTACCAAATCAAATGGCTTGTTCTGAGCGTCAGCGGTATGTAACTCAATAAGAGCTTCATCAACGGATGAGCTCAGTGTTGGTGTCAGCTTTAGTGATTCTAGGATATCGCCTACGATCAAGCGGGCGCTGGAGTTGTCATCGACGACTAACACTTTCAAATTGTTAATTGATGCAGGTACGACAACACGGTGTTGCTGAATAGAATGACTAACGCGAGTAGCAATAGTAAACGAAAAGGTCGAGCCTTTGCCAAGCTCCGTTGAGACATGAATATCCCCTCCCATCAGTTGGCTGAGCTCTTTACTGATGGCAAGGCCTAAGCCTGTACCGCCATATTTCCGAGTGGTTGAGCTGTCAGCTTGAGTAAATTTGGTGAACAGCTTACTGGCTTGCTCTTGCTTCATGCCGATACCACTGTCAGAGACTGCAAAGTTCAATTTGATGTCATCGCCTTGTCTTTCTGCTACTGAGATTGAGATCTTCACTTCGCCTTTTTCGGTGAATTTGACGGCATTGTTACTTAGGTTAATCAGTATTTGCCCAAGTCTCAAAGGGTCACCAATAAGGTTGGTTGGCACGTCTCTATCTACTTGAATGAGCAGCTCTAAACCTCGATCTGAAGCTCGTAAGCCAACCAAGTTAGTAATATTGTC
>NZ_JBFRVX010000277.1:0-8786 GCF_041475345.1 Vibrio sp. 10N.222.48.A3
GAATAAGCCAGCGGGTATGCTAGTGCATCGCTCATGGTTGGATAAACACGAGACTCAGTTTGTGATGCAGACTCTGCGCGACCAAATTGGTCAGCACGTATTTCCTCTGCATCGCTTAGACCGTCCAACGTCTGGCGTATTGGTGTTCGCACTGTCGAGTGAGGTTGCCTCAGAGGTGATGCCGATGTTCGCCAACCATGAGATGCAAAAGACTTATCATGCGATTGTCCGTGGGTGGATAGAAGAGGGCGATACGCTCGATTATGCACTCAAGGTCGAGTTGGATAAGATCGCCGATAAGTTCGCGAAAGAAGATAAAGAACCACAAGAGGCCGTCACTGTTTACGAGCCGTTAGCGAAAGTCGAAGTGCCGTATTCAACAGGCCGTTTTCCTACCAGTCGTTATTGCTTAGTTGAGATGATGCCAAAGACAGGACGTAAACATCAGCTGCGTCGTCACATGGCTCATCTAAGACACCCAATCGTGGGCGATACTTCACATGGTGATGGTAAGCATAACCGACTGTTCCGTGATGATTTAGACTCACACCGTCTGTTGCTGCATGCTTCTGAATTGCGCTTCATTCATCCTTTCACTAAAGAAGAATTGGTGATGAAGGCGAACTTAGATGAAACGTGGTTAAGGTTGTTTGAAACTTTTGAGTGGGATGCCAACTTAATCGATGCTCAAACTTGCTTGTCGAAGTAAGTCACGCGTGTTTAAGCAATCGCGAGTCTAAGTGAATAGAGAAAATAGAATAAAAACAAAGGGCTGATAGTGATATCAGCCCTTTTTGATGTCTGTGCGACCTTAACGGCATAACTAATGTAGGTTAGTTAATCGTTAATTGCTAACAGTTAATCGCGGGATCATTTAAGTTTTTCTAGATCGGCTTCGATCTCTGCGATCTTGCTTGATACCACTTTTTCTAGATGGCGTAAGTCAGTAAGGATCTTCTGCTTCACATCCACCTCAGCCGTTGGCGTCGGTTTGGTGATTTTGTTGAGTTCATCAATCACAAGAGTGAGGTTGCGGTTAATCTCGGTCACTTCTTTGTATTGATTATTGCCGCCGCTAACAAGCACACTTTTTACTTGTCGTGGGTACTTAAACTTAACGCTTTTCGCGAACAGTTCACCTTTCTGCTTACGAAAGTAAATCTTCAGGATATCTTTGTGCGCTTCTTGGCGAAGGGAGTAACGTTCAATCTGTTTAGGTTCGTGGATACCTAAGCCAGTGAGGTTTGGATACATAAGCGACCTCTAGGTTATGAATGTAATACTTTTATGTAATTGACTTGATCAATGTAGCAGCCTAACGACGAGCTAGATAGTTGATATCTGTGAATTGATTGTAAGTTGTGGGCAAGATCGCTCTCTATCTTTGCCCACACTTATTTGGCTATTAAAGCAGCTCCTAGAGCTAAACTTGTTTCCTCGTCACAACTTACTTCTAGCTCTAAATTAGCTTTCTAAGGTGCGAGTTCTGAAACGTGCTCGGTTAATCTTTCTCTTAAGGCTTGTTCTTGTTCTTCAGACAACCTTCCTCCCGCGTCACTGGTCAGAATAAACAAATCTTCTGCACGTTCGCCGATGGTGGTAATTTTAGCGCCGTGCAAATTGATGTCTAACTCAGCAAAGGTTGCGCCGACTTGAGCCAACAACCCCGGTGTATCAAGAGCTCTCAACTCCATCAAGGTGCGCTTCTTGCTCTTAGTTGGTAGGAACTCAACCCGAGTTTTTACCTTGAAATGCTGCAAGTTTCGAGGCGTGCGACGTGTCTTAATCTTAGTTGGACGGCCATCAGCCAGAACATGAGTTAGATGCTTCGCAACGGCTTTGTGCCTTGCTTCATCAATCGCTTCACCATGTTGATCAAGTACGATAAAGGTATCCAAAACGTGACCATCTTTACTGACCATGACCTGTGCGTCGTGAACGTTAAAGTTACGTCTGTCGAGCTCGGCAACAACGGTGGCGAAAAGTGCTGCTTGGTCTTTACAGTATACGAATACCTCTGTACCACCTCGTGTTGCTTTTTTGCTGATAAGTACTAAAGGTTGGCTCGGATCTTCTAAGCGAAGTAAGTGCTCACAGTGCCAAGCAATTTGAGTGTGTGTATGACGCAAAAAATAGTCAGCTTTAAAACGCTGCCACAACACTTCAATTTCACGAGCGGAGAAACCTTCTTTACGCAGCAGTGCAGATGCCATTTGTTGATTGTGACGAATACGGTCTCTGACATCGACTGGGTTTTCCAAGCCGCGACGCAGTGCTCGCTGCGTAGAATGGAATAGCTCTGCGAGTAGGGTACGTTTCCAGCTGTTCCATAGCTCTGGGTTGGTAGCACAGATATCAGCGACAGTTAAGCAAACCAGCAGCTCAAGTGACTCTTCATCGCGAACTTTTTTGGCGAATTCGGTAATCACATCCGGATCGTAGATATCACGGCGCTGAGCGGTCACTGACATTAATAGGTGGTTTTGTACTAGCCACGCAACTTGTTTGGCTTCAGGCTTCGATAGCCCATGCTCAATACAGAAAGAGTAAGCCTCAACGGCGCCGATTTCCGAGTGGTCTCCACCACGGCCTTTTCCGATGTCGTGGAAGATAGCGGCGAGGATCAGGAGTTCTTTTTTCTGAACTCGAGGGTACACTTCACAACAAATTGGGTGTTTGTCGTGGTTCTCTACTTGGCTAAAGCGGTTGATGTGCTTGAGCAGGCGAATACTGTGTTCATCCACGGTGTAAACGTGGAACAGATCAAACTGCATTTGGCCGACAATTTGGCTCCATTGCGGTAAGTACGCCGATAGCACGCCCAGTTTATGCATCAAGCTAAAAGCTTTGTGCAGTGCGTTGGGGTGGCGAACTAAATCCATGAACTTGTCACGAGCTTCAGGAATGGTATGCAGGAAGCGGTTCAATCGGCGACGCGCCGTTCGCAGTTGTCGTAATGTTGGTGGGCTTACCCCTTCGATCGTCGAGTCATTCGCGATATGGATAAACATATCGAGAATCGTTTCTGGCCGTGCTTGGAATAGGGCTGGCTTACGCGCTTCGATTAATGAACCTCGACGTTGGAAGTCATTGTCGAGAATCTCGGCTTCTTGTGTTTGACCACCGTTAATGATTGCTTGGTCAAACAGCTTAAGCAGCATCTTGTTGAGCTCTGCTACACGACGAAGTGTTCGGTAGAACTCCTTCATCATCATTTCTACGCCGCGATTGCCCTCACCAGTGTAACCAAGGTGTTCGGCTACTTGAGCCTGATGCGCAAAGGTAAGTCGGTTGTCATAACGGCGCAGCTCTATGTGCAGTGCAAAGCGAACGCGCCATAAGAAATCTTGGCACTCCACGAGTTCACGATATTCGGCATCGGTAAGAAAGCCATACTTGCTCATTTCTAACAAAGAAGTCGCACCGAAGTGGCGACGTGCTACCCAACTCAGAGTGTGGATGTCTCTGAGCCCGCCCGGAGTTGATTTGATATCCGGCTCTAGATTGTAAGTTGTGTCGTGATAACGAGCGTGACGCTCTCTCTGTTCTTGAATCTTCGCCTTGTAGAAGGTCTCACTTGGCCAAAATGAATCGGAATGAATCTTTAGCTTTAACTCTTGAAAGGTGTCTTCGCTTCCGCATAGTAAACGTGACTCTTGTAAGTTGGTCGCAACGGTTAAATCATCGATGCCAATCTCAAGACACTCGGCAATGGTACGGACTGCGTGGCCGACTTCTAGCTTCAAATCCCACAGTAGGGTGATGAATTGACTGACTTTCTCACCTAGTGCTGATGGTAGAGTTCTTTGCGAGACGATGAGAATATCAATATCGGATAAAGGGTGTAGTTCACCACGGCCATAGCCGCCTACTGCGACCAACGCAATATGAGGCAGTTTGCTAAATCCGAAATGCTCCCATAAACGGTTGAGAAGCAAATCCATGTATTCGGAGCGCAGCAGAACCAAATCGGTAACTGGATGATGATTTAGAAATTCACTCTTTTGATACTGCGTGAAGATTTCGAGCTGATTTTTTAATTCGCAGATTTCAAGTTGTTCGTCATTGAACGTAATAGGGCATTGATAAGGCATAGTCTGCTATCCGTGCAAGCAAATGAGAATAGTAAACAATTTAACAGAAGCTGATGCAAAATCGAAATTGAGCGGATAAAAAAATATCCTCGGCAATGCGAGGATATTTTCAAAAGTCTGAGGTGTTCAGTTTGTTGAACTAAGCGTTCTTCATGATACGTGGAATCGTATCATCACTGCGTAGTGTTAGTACTTCACAACCAGTATCAGTAACAACTAAAGTGTGTTCCCACTGAGCCGAGTTCTTGCTGTCAGCTGTGTACACTGTCCAGCTATCTTCGTCATCTAGACGGCAACCAAATTTACCAGCATTGATCATTGGCTCGATTGTGAAACACATGCCTGCTTTTAGCACTGTGCGATCGCTGTTTTTGTAGTGAACGACTTGTGGATCTTCGTGGAACTCAGAACCAATGCCGTGACCACAGTAATCTTTTACAATAGAGAACTTAGCGCGTGGGTTATTCTTGTTGTTTGTCTTGATGTACTTCTCGATAGCAGTACCAACTTGGCCAAGTTGAACGCCTGGTTTAACCTGACGCATGCCTTCGTAAAGTGCTTCTTGAGCAACCATGCATAGACGTTTGTTTGCTGGTGAAACTTCACCCACAAGGAACATTTTAGATGTGTCACCATGGTAACCTTGCGGACGAGTGCTTAGGTCTGCATTTTCGTCATCAGGAACAATCACAGTGATATCAACGTTTAGAATATCGCCATCTTTCAATACTGCAGGTTTGAATTGACCTGTGCTACCAGTCTCATCTTGTGATGCTGGAATACCATGACACACGATGTGGTTGATAGACGTACAGATAGACTTAGGGAAACCGTGGTAATCAAGTGGTGCTGAGTATGCGCCTCTCTCTAGAGCGTACTCGTGACAGATTTGGTTAAGCTCTTCTGTCGTTGTACCCACTTGGATGTGAGGTTCAATCATCTCTAAAATTTCAGAAGCCAGCTTGCCGGCGACGCGCATTTTTCCAATTTCTTCAGCAGTTTTAATTTTTACAGCCATTGCATATCTCTTAATTTGGTAGCACCTAAGTGTGCATATTGGGGCTATTCTATCAGTGCAGCATTTTAGCGCAACATTCCCATATCCATACAATGCTGGTGGATACTACTTAATTTAAGCCGATATTGCTCTGTAAGACGATGCTGAATCGATTTGATTAGGCCGCGATTTATCGGTGAAATCCGCTAATAGGCTAGAGTATAGCAGTCGCCATTTTTGGATTTTTTTCTAGCCATAGATAGACAAAATATGGTATAAAGCGCGCCGGACATCAGGACTGTTTTCTCCAATTGGCGAAACAAGCTTTGTGTCCACTAACTTATTTCTTTAAATCACACACATTCCGACACATGTTCCGGGGTGCCTCAACAACACAGATAACGGCTGAAAAGTGGTTAGTTGTTAGGGGTCGGATTCATGGGGGATGTGGAGGCCTAACCCCATAGAGGATTTTAAAATGGCAACTGTATCAATGCGCGATATGCTTAAAGCTGGTGTTCACTTCGGTCACCAAACTCGTTACTGGAACCCAAAAATGAAGCCATTCATCTTTGGTGCTCGTAACAAAGTACATATCATCAACCTAGAAAAAACTGTACCAATGTTCAACGACGCTCTAGCTGAAATCGCTAAAGTTGGCGAGAAGAAAGGTAAAGTTCTTTTTGTTGGTACTAAGCGCGCTGCATCTGAAGCTGTTAAAGAAGCTGCTATCAACAGCAACCAGTTCTACGTTAACAACCGCTGGTTAGGCGGTATGCTAACGAACTACAAAACTGTTCGTCAGTCTATCAAGCGTCTGAAAGAACTTGAAGCGCAAGCTCAAGACGGTACTTTCGACAAGCTTACTAAGAAAGAAGCTCTAATGCGCACTCGTGAAATGGAGAAGCTAGAGAAGTCTCTTGGTGGTATCAAGAACATGGGCGGCCTTCCAGACGCTCTATTCGTTATCGATGCTGATCACGAACACATCGCAGTTAAAGAAGCAAACAACCTAGGTATCCCAGTTTACGCTGTAGTTGATACTAACTCTAACCCAGACGGTGTTGACTTCGTTATCCCTGGTAACGATGATGCAATCCGTGCAGTACAGCTTTACCTAAACGCTGCTGCAGACGCGGTTAAAGAAGGTCGTAACAAAGATGTTGCTGCTGTAGCTGCTGAAAAAGACGGTTTTGTAGAAGCTGAATAATAGCGGCTCTGAGCCATATTTAGTTCATATTAAGCGGTCATAATCGATGGCTTAAGAACTGAATACAGTCAATATCAGGGGCCAATTAATTAGGCCCCTGTTTTTTATCTTTTTTAGAATTTACTGAGGAATAGAGAATGGCAACTGTAACTGCAGCTCTAGTTAAAGAACTTCGTGAACGCACAGCTGCGGGCATGATGGAATGTAAAAAAGCGCTTGTTGCTGCTGAAGGCGACATCGAGCTAGCAATTGAAAATATGCGTAAATCTGGCGCAGCGAAAGCAGCTAAAAAAGCTGGTAACGTTGCTGCTGAAGGCGCAATCATCATTAAAGAAGAAGCTGGCGTTGCTGCTCTTCTTGAAGTGAACTGCCAAACTGATTTCGTAGCTAAAGATGCAGGTTTCCTTGCATTCGCTAACGAAGTTGCTGAAGTTGCTCTAGCTGAACGTCTAGACATCGTTGCACTTCAAGCTAAGTTTGAAGACGCACGTATCGCTCTAGTAACTAAGATCGGTGAGAACATCAGCATCCGTCGTGTTGAGCTTGTTGAAGGTGTTGCACTAGCTTCTTACCGTCACGGCGAGAAAATCGGTGTTGTTGTTGCTGGTGAAGGCGAAGCTGAAACGCTTAAGCACATCGCTATGCACGTTGCTGCTTCTAAGCCTGAGTACGTTAACCCATCTGACGTACCTGCTGACGTAGTAGAAAAAGAAAAAGCTGTTCAAGTTGAAATCGCTATGAACGAAGGCAAACCACAAGAGATCGCTGAGAAAATGGTTATCGGCCGTATGAAGAAATTCACGGGCGAAGTATCTCTTACTGGTCAAGCTTTCATCATGGAACCTAAGAAAACTGTTGCTGACATTCTTAAAGAGAAAGGCGCATCAGTTACTACCTTCGTTCGTTTAGAAGTTGGTGAAGGTATCGAGAAAGCAGCTGAAATGAGCTTCGCAGACGAAGTTGCAGCGGTACAAAAAGGTTAATCCTTAGCGTATTGTTTGAAAAGAGACCGTGGCAAATGCTGCGGTCTTTTTATGAATAATGAATTATTTCCGGCTTTTAGCTGTTATGAATGCAAACTGAGCTCTTCAGTTTTTATCCATGACTGTTAATCATCAACTCTTTGGAAGGTAAGCTCCATGACTACGAACCCTAAACCAGCGTATCAACGTATTCTGTTAAAACTTAGCGGTGAAGCGCTACAAGGCGAAGAAGGTTTTGGTATTGACCCAACGATCCTTGATCGTATGGCTCAAGAAGTAAAAGAATTAGTTGAACTAGGCGTTCAAGTTGGTGTTGTTATCGGTGGTGGTAACCTTTTCCGTGGCGCAGGCCTAGCAGAAGCGGGTATGAACCGTGTTGTTGGTGACCATATGGGGATGCTGGCAACGGTAATGAACGGCCTTGCTATGCGTGACGCACTACACCGTGCTTACGTAAACGCACGTGTAATGTCAGCAATTCCTCTTAAAGGTGTATGTGACGACTACAACTGGGCAGATGCAATCAGCCAACTACGTCAAGGTCGTGTTGTGATCTTCTCTGCTGGTACTGGTAACCCATTCTTTACTACAGACTCTGCTGCATGTTTACGCGGTATCGAAATCGAAGCTGACGTAGTTCTAAAAGCAACAAAAGTAGATGGTGTATTTACTGCTGACCCAGTAGCAAACCCAGACGCAGAGTTGTATGATACGTTGTCTTACAACACCATTCTTGAAAAAGAATTGAAAGTAATGGACTTGGCCGCATTTACGCTAGCACGTGACCACAAAATGCCAATCCGTGTATTTAACATGAATAAGCCAGGCGCACTACGTCGCGTGGTTATGGGTGAAACTGAAGGTACATTAATCAGCGACGCTGACTAATTTTTCGGGCTTACTGAAGTATAATGCTTCGGTAAGCTTATCCTTATCACTCCAAATAAAAAGCTTTCTTGAAGAAAGAACATAATCAAGGTGAAATTGTGATTAACGAAATCAAAAAAGACGCTCAAGAGCGCATGGTAAAAAGTGTTGATGCACTAAAAAACAGCCTACAAAAAATCCGTACAGGCCGTGCTCACCCGAGCCTACTTTCTGGTCTTACTGTTGAGTACTACGGTGCACCAACACCTTTGACTCAAGTAGCTAACGTTATTGCTGAAGACGCACGTACACTAGCAATTACAGTGTTTGATAAAACACTGACTCCTCTTGTTGAAAAAGCAATCATGACTTCTGACCTAGGCTTAAACCCTATGTCTGCAGGTACGGTTATTCGCGTTCCACTTCCACCGCTTACGGAAGAACGTCGTAAAGACCTAGTTAAAATCGTTCGTGGCGAGGCTGAAGGTGGCCGTGTTGCTATTCGTAACATCCGTCGTGACGCGAATGGCGATCTAAAAGCACTTCTTAAAGACAAAGAAATTTCAGAAGACGAAGATCGTAAAGCACAAGACGAAATTCAAAAGCTAACTGACGCTGCGGTTAAGAACGTAGAC
>NZ_JBFRVX010000278.1:0-2059 GCF_041475345.1 Vibrio sp. 10N.222.48.A3
CCATATAAGGCACATGCGTTCGTCGGTATCCATGCCGGCATGGTAACCCGCAGCGCGAATACCGTTATTGCACAGCTTCTCGGTCACCATCTCCACTTTCTTACGGCTACCACAGTAGATGATGCCGCAATTGCCTTTCTGTGTTTCTAGGTAGCGAACCACTTGTGACACGGGCTTGTGCTTCTCAACTAGGTTGTAGCGAATATTAGGGCGATCGAAGCTGCCTAAGTAAGTGTGCGGCTCCACCAGCTGCAAACGCGAGATAATATCTTTGCGCGTCGCATCGTCAGCGGTTGCTGTCAGCGCCATATAAGGCACATGCGGGAAATACTGTTTAAGCTGGCCTAGCAAAGCATACTCAGGGCGGAAATCGTGTCCCCACTGAGAGATACAGTGTGCCTCATCCACCGCAATCATCGAAAGCGGCAAACCTTGTAAGCGCTCGATGAAGTCACGCATCAACACACGCTCTGGTGAAGCATAAACCATCTTCAATTGGCCTGAGTTCATGCGGTTGAACACGCTCAACAGTTGATCGCGTGGCATCGATGAGTTTATGCACTCAGCCGCCACACCATTAGCTTTCAACTGGTCAACTTGGTCTTTCATCAATGAAATGAGCGGTGAGATAACCAAAGTCAGCCCATCACGCACTAAAGCCGGGATCTGGTAACACAGAGACTTACCACCACCGGTTGGCATAATCACCAAGCTGTCTTTGCCTTCAACGGCTAGGTCTATGACCTCTTGCTGACCATCACGAAAGCTTTGATAACCAAAGACATCTTGTAAGATATCTTGCGCATCATTCGCGGGAGTTGGTGTTTGCTCAGCAATCAGAGTGGCGGTCATTGTGGTTCCTAATCAAGGTATAAAGTCAGCGTGCAGCATTGGCAAGCAAGGCGCACATTGTAGAGGGGAACGCTGGCGAATTAAACCGCAAATTGTTAGGTGAAAAGGGTTAACGCTCCTATACTGACCAACTCTCTTTATAAATCTTATTAATAAGCACTCAGTGCTAGAGAAAGATGCATGACACAGGAAGAACAACAACGTACGCGCCAGGGAGTTTTGCTTGCCGTCGGCGCCTACACCATGTGGGGGATCGCCCCTATATATTTCAAATCTTTAAGTGACGTATCCCCGTTAGAGATCCTTAGCCACCGTGTAGTATGGTCCTTTTTCCTACTCGCTTTCTTACTGCACATTGGCCGCAGCTGGCGTAAAGTCCGCGACACCCTGACCTCGAAACCAAAAATGCTCTATTTGGTGGCGACGTCTATTTTGGTGGGCGCTAACTGGCTTATTTTTATTTGGGCGGTGAATTCCAATCACATGCTTGATGCCAGCTTGGGGTATTACATCAACCCACTGATTAACGTGTTGCTCGGGATGCTCTTCCTCGGCGAACGCTTACGTAAGCTGCAATGGTTTGCAGTGGCTCTTGCTGCGATTGGCGTATTGATCCAATTAATTGCCTTCGGTTCAGTGCCGATCGTCGCCATTGCCCTAGCCTTTAGCTTCGGTTTTTATGGCTTACTGCGTAAAAAGGTGAGCTTAGAAGCGCAAACAGGTTTGTTCATTGAGACTCTGGTTATGTTGCCTCTCGCAGCAACGTACCTACTATTTATTGCTGATAGCCCAACCTCGGACTTCTCAATGAACCCGATGCAACTCAATCTATTATTGGTTGCGGCTGGTGTTATTACCACCATTCCACTGCTGTGCTTTACTGGCGCTGCAACACGCTTGAAGCTATCGACCCTCGGCTTCTTCCAGTACATTGGACCAAGCTTAATGTTCTTGTTAGCGGTGCTGATTTATGGCGAAGCGTTTACCAGTGACAAAGCGATTACCTTCGCCTTTATTTGGGGAGCGTTGGTGATATTCAGCTTTGACGGTCTGCGTAACAACAGAAAGAACAAACGCGCTAAGCAGTAACACTGATCGTTTTTTACAAGACAATCCCTTAATACGAAGATAAGCTTGGTTGAATTGATGACTATTTGACCAAGCTTTTTTGTACCATGGATAAAGTCCACTATTACTCTACCCCAAC
>NZ_JBFRVX010000279.1:0-1766 GCF_041475345.1 Vibrio sp. 10N.222.48.A3
AACTGACCCGTTTAGATTTCTATCACGATACTCTGATGCCCAACGATTTAGTGGTGGAGATAGAACAGCATGTTTTGAAGGCTCACCCGGACATGGTGCTCAATTGGCTGCATCGAAATCGAGATGAGATCTTGGTTGATGTGACACAAGCGCACAACAAAGTTGCGATCATGCAGCACCGAATGGAAAACATGTCGGAATACCCAATCAGCGCCATCAAACTTGGTGACGGTGATATTGCTGCCTACGCACGGATTGATAGTCCTTTGTTCAAAATCGGTGAGATTCGACTTGAAGATCTTCAATTAGAAACGCAATACATCAGTGAAAACCAAAGCAAAACCATGCCAGAGTGGTTGGGCATATCACCGTATTTTCGCACCGTTAGTAATAACGATATGTTACTGGAGTTAGTGAAAGTGAATGGCTGGGCGTTACTTCCAAAAAGCTTAGCGACCGAAGCGGTGAACACGAAGCAGCTACGCCGAATAGAGTTCAATGAGTTGCTTTCACACAGCGCGAAGTTCGGGCTCTCATTCTTCTATCCAACGAGTTTTGAAAATACCAATGTGTATAAAGGTTTGGTTGAAGTACTGAAGGGTTACGCAACTAAGAATTTGTAGACCCAACTTTAGTATCGCTTTGAAAGGTACTTAATATAAGTTGAGAGTGAGAGCGCGGTAGATGCACTCTGGTTGAAGCGGAGTGTTGATTATGAATAGGACAAAGGCCAAGTGGCCTTTGTCTCAGGTTTACGCGTGCTTAGTTTGATTAGTTTGCAGATTTAATGATCGTTTCAGTCACATCTCCAATCAAACCCGGCTGGATTAACTGGAAGCTGATCGCTTTTCCAGATTCTTGGATATCTCGCATGTTGTATTGAAGCTGAGTGAAGTCATCTCCCCACTGATAGCGAAGCAACGTTTCTCCTGTTTGTAGGTGATAGTTAACAGCGTATTCCGTCGCGTAGCCAGACATCACACCATCAATGGGTGCAATTGGCGCATCATGTGGGATCTTGTAAGTAAGCGAGTCCAGTTTGACCATACCGTTGATCACGCTGCTCGGCTCCGTAAGGTGTTCCATGTAGTAACTTGAATGTACAAACCTGTCTTCTGGGTTGGCATTACC
Source organism: Vibrio sp. 10N.222.48.A3 (assembly GCF_041475345.1). Taxonomy (NCBI): domain Bacteria; kingdom Pseudomonadati; phylum Pseudomonadota; class Gammaproteobacteria; order Vibrionales; family Vibrionaceae; genus Vibrio; species Vibrio sp. 10N.222.48.A3. Next base: position 1,132 of record NZ_JBFRVX010000279.1, read on the forward strand.
GCCAGTCCCTAAGTTGGTTTGTGAGTATTGTGCTTCTTTTGGCCCCCAACCGCGTTTAGAGCGTTCTACATTGGCCAGATGTTGGTCGTAATCGGGTTGGTTGGTCATTACGGTGTATTCCGCGCCATGCCATACTCGAGGTCCTTCTGCTCTAAATTCTATAATTGCTGAGTCACCCGATGTGTCTTGAAGGCTAATGTGCAGAGCAATTCTAACGGGAATACCGGGTACGAATTCAATGGCAGGTTGCGATTTTTCAACGAATTTAACGGCCTCTTCAACAGTACTAAACTGCGATAAAACATGTTTAAGGTAGGTCAGCGTACCTAAGTCGTCAGCTTGCGTTGAGTCATCTGTATCCATGTTTCGGTCGTACAGCACATTACCACTAAGCCCTTCACTATTCATACCATCAGTAATTTGCCCATAAGTTGTTAATCCAGTGACATCATATTTAGAGGTTACTTGGTTAGAGTTATTTAAGTGGGTAAGGTAAGCGCTGTTTTTTGGAATGTTGACGAGGTGGACGTTGGTTGGTTCTGACCAGTCCACTGTACGTGAAACGAATGTGCCTTGATCTTGTGTATCCCAAAGCAAGCGGGTACATGCTTCGGCGGCAGTAACAACGCCCATAG
>NZ_JBFRVX010000280.1:0-2455 GCF_041475345.1 Vibrio sp. 10N.222.48.A3
TGCTCGCCAGCAGCCCCTTCAAGCAGTGACGCTTCAAAATCATAGCTCGTGATTTGGATGTCTTGATTGTCGATACAGTCACCTTCCATCGTCACGATAGGTTGGTTGGTGTAATCGGTTACTGAATTTACATTCACAATCACAGATTCGCCTGCACATGCTGACAAATCTTGAGTTAGACGCTCAGTGACTTGATCCCAGTTTTCAAACTGAGTTTGGTTGTAGCTGTTTAGGTACAGCTTGAAAGATTTTGACTCAATCAAATTTTGGCTAGTTGCCGGAATGAACACTTCACCAACAGCCACTTGTGGTAAGCCATTGGTGTTTAGCCACGAAAGCTCGTACATCGTCCAAATATCATGACCAACAAAAGGTAACTCTCCGTTTAGCGCAAGATCATTACGATTAAGGCTACGAGGTACTGGTTGCAATAAACTTGCATCGTATTGGTTAGAGTACTCAGTTTTTTGGCCTAGGGTTAAACCCGCTAGCTCTTTTGCGTCAGAATATTTGCTCATACTTTCGTTTCAAATTCGATTAGAATGGGGTCGATTTTACTGAATCCCCATTATCCTGTCATTAAGTCATCGCTTAATCGGCACGGAAAGGGCTCGGATTCTATTTATTATTTTGTGTTTAGGAGATTTTCATGACTCAACGCGCTCAAGACGCACTACTTTCTTTCAGTCAGCGATACGTTGACGCGTGGCAGCAGCAACACCAAAGCTTACCTCGTAATGAGGAGTTAGTGGACATCGTATCGCCATGCGTAGAAGAAAAGAGTGGTGATGCCGTGTTGTGGAAACACTATCCACGTGAGCAATTCGCAGATTTCACCAATGTTGAAACGGGTATTGAGTTGACTCTGCATGAAGACGTCAAGACTTTCTACGGCGCACAATTTAGTGCGGATATGAACGCGACTTTTGATGGTAACGAACTGACTCTGTTACAGATTTGGAGTGATGAAGATTTCGAATGCCTACAAGAAAACATCTTAGGACACCTAGTGACTCAGCGTCGTTTGAAGCTAAAACCAACGGTTTTCATTGCCGCGACTGATGCTGAACTGGATGTTATCTCTATCTGTAACCTAACGGGTAACGTAATCCTAGAGCGCTTAGGCACCAAAAATCGTGATGTACTAGCCGAGACATTGGCAGAATTTTTAGAAAAGCTACAACCAGCGGTATAAATAGATGTACGTACTAGAACTTCAATTTGAGTGTTTTGATAACACAACGGTAAGCGCTGTCGATAAGGCGGTTAATGGCTTAATGGATGCACTTCGTTATAACGGACAAGTGTTAGGTCGTGAGTTTCCAATCGTGATGGGTGACGGTGAATTCTATGTTCGCGTTGTGTGTCCGGAGCAAGATAGCTTACACCCACGTAATCATTCAGACTTCGTCAAAGTCTGTTTCGAGCGCTTATCTGCGGCGAGTTTATTAGCGCCTAAGATGCGTCTGCTTGGCCGAGATCTTAACTCCGAAGAAGTAGCCGAAGATGAAACGCCGAGCTGGCAAGTGTTGTACACGACGTTCGTGCATACCTGTTCACCGCTGCGCAGTGGCGACAGCTTGTTGCCTATTCCACTATATCGTAACCCGCCGACATTTAATGGCGATCATAAAGCCGTACTGAAATGGCAGACCGAATGGCAAGCCTGTGATGAAGTGCAAATGGGTGGTGGTTGCCGTGCTGAACATGCAACGCTAACCGAGATCAGTGATACTAAGAGTGTGTTGTTTAAACGCGGTTGGGGTCTAAGAGGGCGCATTGAATTTCTGACTAAGATTCCAACTTACTACTACTTATATCGTGTCGGTGGGATCAGCCTGAAAGATGAAAAAGAGCGCAAATGCCCACAATGTGGTGGTGAATGGCTGTTAGATGCGCCAATCCACGATATTTTCTATTTCAAGTGTGATGATTGCCATCTGGTATCCAACATTTCTTGGGATCATCTTAAATAGACATCGTTCATTTTTTATGAGTTGGGCCTATGAACTTTAGAACCATTTAAATGGAACATGAGTTTATTGTTATAGGGTAATTTTTAATGCTAAAACTTTGAGAGCTTATTTTTATGAACAAAATTAAAATATTCAATATTTTTTTATCGTTATCTGTGGTTTTGCTCTTTGGTTGTTCTTTTTCAAAGTGGGAACAGATTAATTTGGATTCGGAAAATTTTGAGTCGTATGGTAACGAGAGTTCAGAGGTGGTTATCATTAACGCACAGGGTGGTGCTTTCCCTGATTTAGAACGAAACTTCCTTCGAGAAATGTTTTCTTGGTTAGATTTGGGTCGTTATATGCTATTGAACGTCCATCAAACTCAAACTAAGCCTGGTAGTGATTTTGAATCTAGAGAAATCACATTCGAGGACGCTAAAGAAGCGGATAAGCAAAGTGTTTTGTGGTTATCGGAAACCATTAACAAATTTAAAGAT
>NZ_JBFRVX010000281.1:0-9691 GCF_041475345.1 Vibrio sp. 10N.222.48.A3
TTGATGGTTGGGTCTAAGTCGCACCTGTATAGAATTAGGTGAAAATAACGGTCAGTAAAAACTGTAACGTTAAGTAAAGAAAGAACCTTAAGGGTGAGCCTCAAAGCTTGCCCTTTTTGTTTGCCTACTTTCTTAGCAAACTTGAGTCATCATAAGCGCTCAAAACAAGCAATCATAGTCAGCGAACCCAGGCTGCGTTTAATCACCTTAACGAAGTGGCTCTTTCGCTGCGTAGAATGAGGTAATTAACATAGGTGGTTTCAAGGCAATCTTGTTCCCACAAAGATAGGATACGCTTAGTGGCAAAGTAATAGTCTTTGTTCCTCAATAACATGCCAACCGTGCGGCTAAGTTTCTCAAATCGAACTTGGTCGCTTGCCGCAATGTAATCGTCATCACTTTGAATAATGGGAGCCAAACCATCGGCAAACCAATTATTTAGAATTTCTCGCATCTCCAATTCAGACTCAGGAACATCCACACTCGACAACTCACGATGTTGAGGTGGTGGTACGATGTATTTCGACGCTTGTGGCGAACTGACATATCGATACATGTCGTCCCTCCTTTTAATTAACTCTTCTAATAATTAAGGACATTTTTATCTGTTCTCAAGTTTATTTAGCGAGACAAAAACAAATAAAAAAGCCACGCAAAGGCGACGCTGCATGGCTTTAACGAGGGCAACATCACGCTGCCCTGCCTACTTGTCGGTTTAGACTAAATGTCGGTTCAGACTAAAACCAAGCCCTCTCGATTAAATCGAGCTTTGGTCGAAGTCGTTGCCTTGATCGGTTCCAGTTTGAGAATCTGAATCGAAGCTTCCAGAGTCGTCCGTGAAGTCAACACCTTGATCTTGACCACCAGAACTTGTCCAATCGCTACCGCCGGATTCCATACCCGCCATGTCTGGTTGCTGCTCTTGAGTAGAACCTTGCATGGTGTATTGATCATCGACTTCAACGTCCACAGAGCCGCTTGCACCGTCTATTGAGCTACCCAATTCGTCATAACCTTGGAATTGGATCTCGCTAGTACCTTCGTAACCCTCAGGAAGTTCAACCGATACAGACTGCTCTAAGTTGCCGCTGATTGTGAAACTACCATCACCGTTATCCAATGCGTTACTCACAGTAGATCCCTCAGGTAAGCCCGACATTTCAGCATAATCAACCGATTCGTTACCACTCACCTCATCTGGAATCGAGATAGAGATAGTATCGCCCGGAGCCGCCGTTACATCAGCCACGCTGTCTTCAATTTCAGCATCCTGAGCTTGGTCATCAGCTTGTAGTGCGACTTCCACTTGCTGCTCTTCCGTTGCTTGAGCGGCTTGTGCTTGTGGTTCATCACTCTGTGCTGAGTCATCGGCTACTTGGATACTTAAGCTATGGCTCGACACCTCACCACCATCGTTAACGTCGACATTCATCGCTAAGTTGCCGTCAAAGTCTTCGTTTGGCCAGTAAGTCCACTCACCTTCGCCAGATTCAGCAAAGAAGCCTGCATCGTTCGCGTCTGCAACATCAACAACTTGTGCAGAATCGCTCACGCCTAACTCATCCACCAGCTGTGACTCGGTGATAGTTAGTGAACCATCATCAGCTAAGTCATAACCTTCACTCGCCGCTGCTTCATCGCCACCTTGAATATCCACATTGAAGAAGCTTTCGATGCGATTTTCGCCATCAGTCGCTATAAACCCAACTTGAACATCGCCGGTGTAGTCTTCAGCAGGTGTGAATTGATAGTTACCTTGGTTATCGCTCTCAATTACGCCTTGACCTTCCATCAAGCTCACTGACTCAATGCTCAAGCTATCGCCTTCTGCATCGGTCAGGTTCGCTAACATGTCTTCATCAGTGAACGACAAGGTTGCATCCGCCGCGATTTCCGTCGTCGTGATGCTGTTAACTTCTGGTGCTGCATTCTCTTGCGAGTCGCCTTCTTTCACGACTACGCCAGTTTGCTCATCATGAAGCACGCCATCTTTATCAACTACGTAAGCAATGTCTGCTTCGCCAGTGAAGCCTGGTGCTGGTGTGAACGTCCAAGTGCCATCGCCATTATCGACAATCTCACCTTGGCTGCGGTCAGCAAGATGAACCAGTTTCACTTCATCGTCGCTGTCAGCATCCACATTCTCAGCTAATCCGATTAGGTCATCAGCGGTTAGGATGATGGAATCACCCGCCACGGTTTCGAAGTCACCAGAATCGATGCCATCTTCAAACGCTTCTGGCTCATCTCCGTAATCAACCGTTGTTGCGCTTACGGTTACGAAGAACTCACCATGGAAGTCTTCAGGCGGCGTCATTTGAATGTTTGAGATATCCCAGTCGAACAGGTCGATGTATTGACCCGGCTCAGTGATCATCACGGTATTCACACCATCGGTTACCTCGAATCCAACAGGGAAACCTGTCATCACTAGGTTACTTAGCGTTTCTGAATCATCGACTAGTCCAACGTTCAGTCCCAAGTGACCCGTTTCATCTTCACCGAACACTAATGGACCGTCATGGTCAGTTGAAATAACCGCGCCATCTGCGACAGGACGTACGTACACTGGAACATCGAGAACCGTTTCGAATTCACCATCACTCACGACAACTTGTAGGTCAGAGACGCCTGCAAAGTCGCCTGTTGGTGTGAATGTCCAAGTACCATCACCGTTGTCTGTTACTTCACCACCATCTTCACCGTCTGCGGTAATAATGCGTGAAACAACAAGGTCAGCGGTATCAATGTCACCGAACAGGTTCATCAAGTCGCCAGCATCGAAGGTGAACGCGCCATCTTCGTTTGTGGTCATCATTGCGTTACCGACGTTAAACGGTGCGTCGTTAACAGGAATGACATCCACATTCAGCGACCCATCAACCACTTCTTCACCATCAGTTGCCTGATAACCCAGTTCTACTAAGCCATTGAAGTCTTGCGTAGTCACTAAGTGATACATGCCGTCTGGTTGCTGAGTTAAGGTTGCATTGGCTGGAGCACGAACCGTGATGCTTTCGATGCTGATCTCATCACCATCAAGGTCTGTGACTTGATCCGCGATGTAAGCCGGGTCAATCACCATGACTACATCTTCTTCGCCTTGCATCTCAATCATTGGTGCTTCAGGTGCATCGTTCACTGGCGTGACATCGATGTTGCCGTCGACTGAGATTGTCTCTTGGCCATCGCTAACGTTAAACGTCATTGGCACATCGCCATTGAAGTTTTCGTTTGGTGTAAATGACCAAGTACCATCTTCGTTGTCTAGCAACTCACCTAAGCTAGGGTCGATTTGTAGACCCGAAGCTGACAGCTCATCTGCGGTGTTATCGATGTCGGTAGCTTGAGCTAACAACATGTCTTGTGTGATAAGGATGGTGCTGTCTTCGGCTGTGGTTAGTTTCACATCCTCAGATTCAGGTCCATCGTTCACAGCCAGAACTTCGATTCCTGCCGTTGTTGTTGCAGTTGCACCGTCATCGTCGGTTACAACCACATCTAGGCTGATATCACCATTAAAGTTCTCGTTTGGCGTGAAGGTCACAGACCCATTATCGTTTTGAACCAAGGTGCCGTCAGAGCCTGAGTAAGTCACGCTTTCAAGCGACACTTCACCATCAACGTCAGAGCTATTAGCAATCAACTGCTCAGGGCTAATAGTAATCGTGCCATCTTCGTTCATTTGGTAAGACGTAGAACCCGCTACCGGCGCATCGTTAACATCCGTTACCGTCACACCAATATTGGCATCGACTGTCTCAGTGCCATCAGACACTGTGAAGCCAAGGTTTACATCGCCATTGAAGTTCTCGTTTGGAGCAAAGCTGTAAGTGCCATCACCGTTGTCAGTGAACACACCCTCTGCGCCCGTGTAAGACACATCCGTGATAGATAGGTCATCACCATCAATATCCGCAGCGCCTGCTAATAGGTCAGCGTCAGTGAAGGTTAACGTACCATCTTCCTCAACGGTAAAGCTCTGGTCAGCAGCCGTTGGTAAGTCGTTCACTGGGTTAACGGTTAGGTCGACGCCAGCTTGGACTGTCTCGATACCGTCTGAAACATCGAAGCTTAGGTCTATGTCGCCGTTGAAGTCAGCATCCGGAGTGATAGTAAATGAACCATCATCGTTCGCTGTTACGGTCGCATTGTCACCTGCAGATAGGTTGCTTGCGGTCAGTGCATCACCATCAACATCGGATGCGTTAGCCAGCAACTGCTCTTGAGATAGCGTAATTGAACCATCTTCATCAACCGAGTAAGCCACGTTTCCGGCCACTGGTGCGTCATTAACAGCAATGACTTCAATACCAGCGGTAGTCTGAGCCGTCGCACCGTCGTCATCAATAACCGTCACATCAAGGTTGATGTCGCCGTTAAAGTTTTCGTTTGGTGCGAACGTTACCGAACCATCTTCATTTTGAACCAAGATACCGTCTGCACCTGAGTAACTCACGCTATCAAGCGACACTTCACCGTCCACATCGGAGCTATTAGCAATCAACTGCTCAGGGCTCAATGTGATAGTGCCATCTTCGTTCATTTGGTAAGACGTTGTGCCTGCCACTGGTGCATCGTTAACGTCTGTTACCGTTACGTCGATATTTGCATCAACCGTCTCTGTACCGTCAGATACTGAGAAGTCCAGACTTACTTCACCGTTGAAGTTTTCGTTTGGAGCAAAGGTGTAAGTGCCATCGCCATTGTCGGTAAACACACCCTCTGCGCCAGTGTAAGACACATCAGCAACTGAAAGCTCATCACCATCAATATCAGAAGCACCCGCTAGCAGTTGCTCGTCTGTAAAGGTAAGTGAACCATCTTCTTCAATGGTGTAAGCGACATCTTCTACAACCGCGATGTCATTTACTGGATTCACAGTAAGCTCGGCCGTTGCCACAACCGTTTCAGTACCATCAGAAAGGTCGAAGCTTAGATCAATGTCGCCATTAAAGTCGGCATCCGGTGTGATAGTAAATGAACCATCATCGTTTGCCGTAACGGTCGCGTTATCACCTACGGTTAGGTTCGCCGCGGTAAGATCATCGCCGTCCACATCCGATGCTTGAGCAAGTAGCTGCTCTTGGCTTAACGTGATTGAACCATCTTCATCCACTGAATAAGCCAAGTCACTTGACACTGGCGCGTCGTTAACCGCGATAACTTCAATACCCGCAGTGGTTTCAGCCGTTGCACCCTCTTCATCAGCAACGGTGACATCTAGGCTGACATTGCCGTTAAAGTTTTCATTTGGTGCGAAGCTGTAAGTACCATCACCATTGTCAGTAAAGATACCGTCTGCGCCTGAGTAGGAAACGTCGCTAACGGATACATCACCTTCAATGTCTGAGCTGTTCGCAAGAAGCTGTGCTTCAGAGACGGTAATCACGTTATCTTCGTCAACGCTGTAGGTCGTTGAACCTGCAACCGGCAAGTCATTAACAGCAATGACGTCGATACCTGCGGTTGTTTCAGCGGTTGCGCCATCTTCATCCATAACAGAGACATCAAGACTGATGTCACCGTTAAAGTTTTCGTTTGGCGAGAAGGTGTAAGTACCATCACCATTATCAGTGAACACACCATCTGTGCCGCTGTAGCTGACATCGCTAACAAACACTTCCCCTTCAACATCTGAGCTGTTCGCCAGAAGTTGCGCATCGCTTAGGGTAATGCTGCCATCTTCTTCAACAGTGTAAGCGGTAGTTCCGGCAACCGGTACGTCATTAATTGGCACAACTTGAACATCAATATTCGCCGATACAACATCCGTACCATCACTAACATCGTAAGTTAGGTCGACACTGCCATTGAAGTTCTCGTTTGGAGCAAAGGTGTAAGTACCATCGCCGTTATCCGTAAACACACCTTCGGTGCCTTCGTAGTTAACAGATTCAACAGAAAGGTCGTCGCCATCGATATCCGTTGCACCAGCGAGTAACTGCTCATCAGTGAAGGTTAATGAGCCATCTTCATTGATGGTGTAGTCATGGTCGTAAATAACCGAAAGGTCATTAACTGCTGTTACGGTAACGTCAAGTTCCGCAGGTGTAACCCCTCCGTTGCCATCGTCCACGTTGTAGCTAATGGAGAATTCACCGTTGAAGTTCTCTTCCGGAGTAATGGTGTAAGTGCCGTCACCATTATCAGTGATAAGAGCGTTCTCAATTGAAACATCTCCAACACTTGGTTCATTACCACCCGTCTCACCAGAATCATCACCTTCATCGCCGGTTAGCAATTCAGAGATATCAATGCTGTTTTCATTCGCGAGCGCTTCTTCTGCCGTTGGCAAGTCGAATGCATTTTGAGTGCCTACGTCTTGGCTTGGAACAATAACGCCGTTCACGATATCGAATACATGCCAGTGGTCACCCGATGGGTTTTCAGATAAGTCCGGACTAAAGGTTTCAACCAATGTATCGCCAACAAACACCTGAACCTGTACATCTTCAACACCATCCACATCCCAACTTCTGCTGGTGTAGTTGTGTACTGAATAGTGCATATCAGCATCTTGATAATTTGGAATAGTGATGGTTTCAGGACCACCACCATTCGTGTCATCTACATCTTGCTGAACGACATTACCTTCACCCAAATCATGGCTCATGTCGCGATAGTAAATATGGTCTAGCTCGTTGCCATTTTCTGTATCGTAGAGCCATAGATGGTTGTCCATATCACGTGGGCTTTCACCCCATGTGACCACGATACGCATATCGGTTTCTTCAAGTACTTCAGATATTGCAGTTACGCCACCGTTGGTATCTTCACCAGCTGGAACTAGGAAGCTGCTAGTAATAGAGCCTTCTTGTTCAATAGTAACGGTACCTTGGTCAACAACAGGACCGCTCACAGAGTAGTTACCGGATTGATCCGTCACCGCCGTGTAAGAATGACCTACGTTGTCGGTTAGCGTGACATCCGCACCTGCGATTGGATTGCCAGTTTCAGCATCCAACACAGTACCGGTAACGGTCGTTTCATCGCCTTGCTCTCCGATAATTGCGGTCATGTCATCGTCTTCAATGTCAGTCGCGAATTGTAGGAGCTCTTCTTGAGTAATGGTGTATGAACCGTCTTCTTCAATGGTTATCGCCACATCAGCAGAAACAATTGGCGCGTCGTTCACTGGGTCAACGGTCAAGCCTAAGTTAGCGGCAATTGGTGTGTCGCCATCGCTGATGCTGTAGGCAACATCGATGTAGCCATTGAAGTTTTCGCTTGGAGTGATTGAGAACGTGCCATCGCCGTTATCGACAATCGTTGCATCGTCACCCACTAAGGTTAAGTCGGAAGCGACAAGGTCATCGCCCTCAATATCAGCGGCATTCGCAAGTAACTGCTCCTGCGTGATAGTGATGACATTATCTTCATCAACGTTCGCATAAACATCGTCGTTAGTTGGCAGGTCATTAACAGGGTTTACCGTCAGATCGGCGTTCGCCACAATCGACTCAGTGCCGTCCGAAATATCAAAGCTTAGGTCGATATCGCCATTGAAGTTCGCATCTGGCGTTACCGTAAAGGTGCCATCGCCATTATCAACAACGGTTGCATTATCACCTGCGCTTAAGTTGCTTGCGGTTAGGTCATCGCCATCCACATCAGATGCTTGAGATAGCAACTGCTCTTGAGTCAGAGTAATGGAACCATCTTCATCAATGCTGTATGCCAAGTCACCCGATACTGGTGGATCGTTAATTGGAAGAACATCAATGCTTGCCGTCGTGGCCGTCGTTGCACCATCCTCATCGGTCACCACCACATCGAGGCTAACATCGCCGTCGAAGTTTGCGTTCGGTGCAAAGCTGAATGTTCCATCGCCATTGTCAGTAAAGATGCCGTCAGCGCCTGTGTAGTTCACGCTATCAATCGCTACTTCACCTTCAATATCAGAAGAGTTCGCCAACAGTTGCTCTGCACTGATGGTGATAATTTCATCTTCGTTCACTGAGTAGCTGGTAGAACCTGCGATTGGCGGATCGTTCACCTCAAGTACGGTAATTCCAGCTGTGGCCGCTTCTGTTGCTCCTTCTTCATCGGTAACAACAACCGCTAAGCTCACATCACCATTGAAGTTCTCGTTTGGTGAGAAGGTGTAAGTGCCGTCACCGTTGTCTTCGAACACACCGTCACTGCCAGTGTAAGCCACGCTATCAATCGCAACCTCACCTTCAATGTCTGAAGAGTTGGCTAATAGCTGTTCGTTACTGATCGTGATTGAGTTGTCTTCATGCACAGTGTAAGACGTACCACCCGCCACTGGTGGATCGTTCTCTGGCGTCACACTCACATCAATGTTGGCTTGAACCGTATCTGTGCCATCTGACACATCAAAGCTGAAGTTCACATCACCATTGAAGTTCTCGTTTGGCGCAAAGCTGTAGCTTCCGTCGCCATTATCAGTAAGAACACCATCAGCACCCGTGTATGTCACACCTTCTACCGTCAGGTCATCACCTTCAACATCCGTTGCACCTGTTAACAGGTCAGCGTCAGTGAAGTTAAGAACCCCATCTTCACCAATAGTGAATGCTTGGTCTTGTGGCTCTGGCGCGTCATTGACTGGTGTTACCGTCAAGTCTAGGCCAGCAGCGACCATCTCTTCCCCATCGGTGACATCGTAACTAAATTCGATATTACCGTTGAAGTTTTCACTCGGTGTAATGGTGAAACTGCCATCGTCGTTCATTTGAACGGTCGCATTTTCATCATTGGTGGTTAGGTTGATTGCGGATAGATCATCACCATTAATGTCGACAGCGTGCTCTAGCAACTGTTCTTGAGTTAGCGTGATGCTGTTATCTTCGGCTGTAACGGCACTGATATCACCATCAACTTCTGGAGCATCGTTCGCTGGAGAGATATGAATCGTCACATCTTGCGTTGCCGTTGCGGTGGTGCCCGTATCAACATCAGTCGATGTCGCATTCACGGTTAGAACCACATCACCATTGAAGTCACCTGAAGGGATAAACTCTAGCCCTTCTAGCTCACCTGGTTGCAATGACCATGTGCCATCACCATTATCGGTACCTGCAGAAAGCGAACTTCCCTCTGGTACATCTTCAATCAAGATAGCGAGATTTTCTGAACCATCGGTATCGGTTAGCGCCGCATCAATATCCAGTGGTACTGGCGTATCTTCGGTACCAATAATTTGGTAATCCGCATCAGACACTGTGATTTCAATGTTATCGATGCCAAACGACTCATCACTCACACCTTGGTTCAAAGTTGAACCGAAGCCAAGTTCAAGTTGGCCATCTTCAACTGGTACCGTTAGGTTTATTTGGTGCGCTTGGTCATTCCAACCACTGAAACCCTCACCTTGCGATACGCCGTGAACGACTTCACCCACTTCATTGCCAGCTGAATCGTACAACGTTGTCGTGCCATCTTGAGTTTGGAACGCCGAGTTGTCTAACGAAGTAAGCTCTTCGCCGCCGACAAAGATTTGGAATGACTCACCATCCCAAGAATCAATTTCATAGAAGCTAAACGAAATATTAACTTCGCTCACATCACTTGGAATGTCGTAAGTTTTGCTGACTGCTTCATCGCCACCAGTGCCACCAATACGACCTAGCATGTCTCCTGATTCGAAGCCTTGTGAGCTTTCAGTGCCTGTATTCCAGCCGTTCGAGCCAGACTCGAAGTTGTCTGAAGCAATCACCAAGTC
>NZ_JBFRVX010000282.1:0-1029 GCF_041475345.1 Vibrio sp. 10N.222.48.A3
CCGAATGAAAACTTCAATGGTGAAATCGACATTGATTACAAGGTATTCGATGGTACCGATGAAGTTGCAACCCATCTAGATCTGACCGTTGTACCTGTTAATGATGTGCCAGTTCCGGGCGAGCCATTGCACACCCAAATGCTTGAAAACGGCTCTATGATCATCGAAGCGAAAGACCTATTGTCTGGCGCGACCGATGTTGATGGCGATATCCTGCATGTTGAGAATCTACTGCTTGTTGACCAATCACAAGGTACATTAACAGACAATGGAGACAATACTTTCACATTCGAACCTGCAGAGGACTTCTACGGTGAAGTGAATCTGACCTTCGATATCAGTGACGGTCAAGCCAGTGCACCAAGTACTGCAAGAGTAGACGTTGAAATTGTCAACGAAGGCCCTGAAGTGAGCGGCCCAATTGAAGCCGCTGTTGATGAAGATGGTTCAATCACTATCACTCAAGAGGATCTGTTAGCGAATGCAACGGATGTCGATGGCGATAACCTTGAAGCGGTTAACTTTGCGACCAACGATCCAAATGCGGTTGTTGTAGAAAACCCAGACGGTAGCTTCACGATTACACCAAGTGCTGATTTCTTTGGTGAGATTGAATTTACTTACGATGTCACTGACGCGATCGAAACTGTTGCAGCTGACCTTAACCTAACCGTAAACCCTATCAATGATGCACCAGACGTTCCAGACATGTCTTTCACTACGGAAGACGGTCAAGCGATCACCATTACAGAAGCTGAACTACTAGCACAAGCGACAGATGTTGAAGGTGATGAGCTTTCTGTACTGAACGTGACAAGTGCGAGTGATACGGTAGATGTGACAGACAATGGTGATGGCACATACACATTAACGCCAGAGCAGGGTTTCTTCGGCAATGTTGACTTAACGTTTGATGTGAGTGACGGCACCGACGTGGTGGCTGCAAACATCGACCTAAAAGTTGAGTTCGCTAATGATGCACCAGAAGTAACACCAATGGTTGCGGATGTCGACGAAGATGGTTCAATT
>NZ_JBFRVX010000282.1:1686-2110 GCF_041475345.1 Vibrio sp. 10N.222.48.A3
ACGAAGATGGTTCAATTCTCGTTACACAAGCGATGTTGCTGGAGAACGCGAGTGACCAAGATGGTGATGAACTGTTTGCTAGCGCGCTAGAAACCAACGATCCGAATGCAAGTATCGTAGACAATGGCGATGGTACTTACACAGTAACACCTTCGGAAAATTTCAATGGTGATATCGCATTCACCTATGAAGTGAGTGATGGTGAGCTAAGTACCGCCAATGACATGACATTGACCGTGAATCCGGTGAATGACATTCCAATTGTTGCCCCAGGCATGTACCACATCGAAGAGGATGGCAGCATCCTGTTCACTCAAGAAGATCTATTGAGCGGTGCGATTGATATTGATGGCGATGACCTTAGCGTTACCAGCATCAATTACTCTGGTGATGAAGGCACGGTAACCGATAACGGTGATGGCAC
>NZ_JBFRVX010000282.1:2850-3232 GCF_041475345.1 Vibrio sp. 10N.222.48.A3
CGATAACGGTGATGGCACGTTTAGCTTCGTTCCTGAAGAACACTTTAGTGGTGACCTGCAGTTCAGCTTTACGGTTACCGACGGCACTGATGAGGTAGAACAAGACATTAGCGTTCATATTGAAGCGGTCGCGGATGCACCGGATCTTGTGATAACCGATGGCGACGGCGTTAACGTTGATGATGAAGCAATTCTGGTTGAGCCAGGCGGCATTGTTGAACTGAACATTGCAGCGGCGCTTGTCGATCAAGACTTGTCTGAAACACTTACCGTAACGGTTGATGGTGTGCCAGAAGGTTCGGTTATTCAATACGATAACGAAGGCGTTCTGAATGACCAAGAGAACGGCATCACCAGTTACAACGACACTGAAATTACAGTA
>NZ_JBFRVX010000283.1:0-5016 GCF_041475345.1 Vibrio sp. 10N.222.48.A3
GTCTTATTCTCTGTACTATCCGCATAAATCAACGCCCATTCAGTAATGGACAAAAGAGAGTCACTTTGTGAAAAAGAAGTGGTTCTCTTTTGTCTTTTATAATGGCCAAACATCATAAAGATTTAATGAGGATAAGACTTGAGCACTTTGTTTACAGAAACACGCATCTGCAGCATGACATTGAAGAACCGCTTCATGAGAAGTGCAACGTGGGAAAATATGGCCACCGAAGATGGGCATATGACAGATAAACTGTACGCTATCTATGAAGAGTTGGCTCAAGGTGAAGTCGGCCTGATCGTAACGGGTTACGCGAACATCGTTGAAGAAGAAAAGCCAAATGCGGGCATGATTGGTATGTATAACGACTCATTCATTGCAGAGTATCAAAAGCTCACTCAATTGGTTCATGACAACGACTCTAAAATCGTCATGCAATTGGCATACGGTGGCACAAAGACCACGCATGATCTTGGCGAACGAGTGATCTTTGCACCAAGTGAAGTTCCTGAAAAAGGGACTCAAACACTGGGTAAAGCGATGACCAAAGACGAAATTGATTACATTGTTGATGCCTTTGCTCAAGCGTCATTGAGAGCACAAAAATCAGGTTTTGATGGCGTTGAAATTCATGCTGCTCACACTTACCTGATTAATCAGTTCTTAAGCCCTTACTACAACCAACGTGAAGATGAGTACGGCGGTAACTTAGAAAACCGCATGAGATTCTTGTTAGAGATCTATATCGCGACGCGTAAGCTGGTGGGTGATGATTTCCCTATCTTAGTTAAACTCACTGCATCGGAGTTTTTTGAAGGTGGTGTCACCTTTGAGGAAACACGTATTGTCTGTAAAAAGCTTGAACAAGTGGGCGTGGATGGCATTGTCCTGTCAGGTAATATTCATGGTAAAGCAGACACTATGATTGGCGAGTCGCACGATGGCTTTACCATTCAAGCTGAAGGCTACTTCCATGAGTATGGTCACGCGATCAGCCAAGACGTTAATATTCCGGTGATCACTGTGGGTGGATTGACGGATTTTGATGCTATCGAAGCGATTGCAAACAACACAGGTATTGAATACTTCGCTCTTTCAAGACCGCTGCTTTCTGAACCGCATTTAGTTAAGCGTTGGAAGGAAGGGGATAGAAGCCCTGTTGAATGCGAACGATGCTCTAAGTGTCGCACTAAGCGCGGCAACTTCTGCGTGGTGAATAAAGACAGAAAAGTACAGCTTGCTCGCATGTAGTCGCTGAACCTAGCTTCAAGCGAGAACCGAAGTTTATAGCCGAGTCTAAGTTTGAGCCTGTGTAATCGCGCAGGCTCTTGTTTATTCCGTATTCCACGAAACGAAATTTGAAACCTTATTAATCACATCTTCCTGTCAAATTGGCGCGATTAAACAGATACACTGCGCCTGTAAATTATCCAACCAAGTTATCGATAACAAATTGAGCAAACTGTGAAATTACTTCCTCTTCTTAAGCAACCTCGAATCCACTGACGACTCTTTAGTTTTAGCGACATTGCTATGATTTAAGCGTGATACTCACTATTCATCCCAGTGAACCCTGTTTTTTTAGGGCGTTAGTTTGTGCACCTTGGATTTGCATCGTCGAACATTTTGATAGTTAACGAATAAAACTAAATAGATCATTCAGAGGTAAAAATGCAAAAGAAGCATTGGTCCAAATTCGAGTTGCTGCATGAAGTCGTAACCAACCCCAATATTCACGTAAAAGGTCAACACAGTTATTACAGCGATTGCTGGGACAACGGTTTTGAACAATCGGTAGTTCGCTATTTACACGGCGACGAAGTCAGCCGCCAGTGGGAGCCTCGCTGGGAAATCGATGAACTGTACATCGGTGACTATGTTTGTATCGGGGCTGAAGTCGTAATTCTGATGGGCGGTAACCATACCCACCGAGTCGATTGGTTCTGTTTGTATCCATTTATGGATGTGATTGAAGACGCCTACATTGGCAAAGGCGATACTCACATTGAAGATGGGGTGTGGTTAGGCATGCGAGCGATGGTGATGCCCGGTGTGACGATTGGCGAAGGCGCTGTGGTTGCAGCGAACAGTGTTGTGACAAAAGACGTCGCTCCCTACAGCATTGTCGGTGGTTCTCCAGCTAAAGTCGTCAAATACCGCTTTGATGAGTCCGTTATTGACGAACTCATTTCATTCAAAATATACGAGTGGCCAGAAGAGAAGTTTGAAGCGTTGAGGAAGCATTTATGTAACTCAGACTTTTCAAAGTTAAAGCAGGCGATAACGGATTACGACAATTGTTTGTAAGGAGCGCTTGTAACGAGCATTTGTAAGGTGCGTTTTTAAGGTACGGGTATAGCCACAGATTTGTGTAGAAAGATCTGTGTCATATTTATATTGAAAAACACGTTAAATCAGTCCGTTACCTTGCAATACTCAACATGGTGTACCAATCTTATTTCATAAGCATGGATAAGGATTGTGTATGCCCGCAAGTTCAATGAAAAACAAAGGGGTGGTGGGGAAAGTCCTACTGCCTTCTTTACTCATAAATCTTCTCTCTCTCGCCGTTCCGTTAACGGTTTTACAAATTTACGATCGTATTTTACCTAACCAAAGTTACGGTACTGCCACTTTGTTGTTGGCGGGTGCAGCGTTGGCTGTTGCCATGGAAGCATTGATCCGGTTTGTGCGTACTTGGCTTTTGTCAGCCGCGGCCAGCAATACCGAGAAAGCGACCTATCAAACCTTGGTTGAAAGAGTAACAACGGCTTCATCAGGACATCTTCGCCACATTGGTGTTGGCGGCGTGGAAGAGGGGCTGGGCTCAGTATCAAAAGTCAAAGATTGGTATTCCGGTGGTGTGATTGCAGGCTTTATTGATTTGCCTTTTGCCTTGATCTTCTTGGGCTTGGTGGCTTACATCGGCGGTGAGCTGGTGGCGATACCTTTGGCAGTTTGGCTGATTACTCTTGGAATCGTTTGGTTATCTTCTATTCGTGTTAAAAGCTTGAGTGAAGAGGCTTCCCAAGATGAGCAGGAGCGAAAAGCGTTTTTGATTTTGCTAAGCCAAACCATTCAGGGAATCAAACGCCAGGCCGTTGAGTCTCGAATCTTTAATCAGTTTAAATCCCTCAATAATGTTCGCTCTCAGTCTAAAGCGAGAGAAGAAGAACAGAACGCTTTCGCCCAAGAATGTATTCAGCTTGCTGCACTAGCTACGTCAGTTTTACTGGTGATCACGGGCAGCTTATGGGTGTTGGATGGCCAGTTAACCACAGGTGGATTGGCGGCATGTTCTATCTTATCGGGCAGAGCGGTTGCACCTTTAAGTGCTTTAGTGGGAGTTCGAATCAAGCTTAATTCAATACACAGTGCCAATCAGGCAATAGAAAAATTGAGTGACTTGTCACTATCGGAATCTTCAGATTCTGAGCAAGCTGAGAACCACTTATCTGACTTTGAGGTGTTGGAAATCAAGCAAGCGACCGTTGAAAGATACGGTGAACTCGCTCATGCGGATGTCACATTGAATAAAGGTGAATTGGTATTGTTAGAGAGTGAGGATCGCCACACCAACAGTCATTTATTGTCGTCGATTGCAGGTATTGATGATCTAAAAGCGGGGGAGTGCTTCATTAATGGAGCTGCAGTTTCAATCGCATCCGTAACCAATATTGCGGCCTACTGTGGCGTTAAAGGGCAGTTGGTGTCGGGTACTATTCTCGACAACTTGTGTGGCTTTGACCCTGAGAAAACACAAAGCGCCAGTGACTATGCAAAGCGTTTGGGTTTAATCAAGGAAATCACTCGATTACCCGATGGACTAGAGACACAAATTGGCCATACGAGTGCGTCTCTGCTGAGTATGGGTAACGTGAAAATGCTCAATATCGCGACTCAACTGGCAAGTGATAAGCCCATTATCATGTTAGAAAGGCCAGATTCCTCGCTTGATTTAGATGCCCTTGGAAACCTAGCGAAGGTGTTGGAAGAAGAAGTGGCGGCAGGACGGACGATACTGATGGTGAGCTACCATTCTAAACTTCGCGAATTGGCCAATCGAATCATTACAGTGGAAAGTCGAGCTATTACGGTCGACAGCGAGAGCAATCAGGAGGCCGTCGTATGAATCGTTTAGATATTGGTAACCCTTCAGGTACGAACAACCGTGCAGATACCAGCGGTCGACAAGAGGTGATGAATCATTTAGAAACCGAGAGCCTTTCCGTTCTTAAGCAATTGGAAGTTAATGCTAATATCCAGTTGTTCGCACATCAATGGGTCGATGAAAATGGCATTGAATCAATCGACGATATGTTTGCCTTGTTCGACAGGCTTGCACTGCCTTATCGCTTGGTTGCCAACCTAGATGAAGTTGGTGAACATAAATTGGTCTTACTGGTACTTGGTGAACATGAGCTGGTCTCTGGTCATTTAGAATCCAAGCAATTTGTTGCCTTTAATGCCAATGACGACATTACCGATGTCCCTCAGTTTTGTATTGTTATCGAAGGTCCACCACTAGAGAAGGCTTCTCCTGATTGGGTTGGCGAACGACTACATGCGTTTCGCCCCATTATTCCTAAATTGCTGCTAGTCAGCTTTATCACTAACTTATTTGCGCTTGCTGTTCCCTTCATCACGATGTCGATTTATGACCATGTGATTGGTGGTGATGCAGGGCATGAGTTGCAAGGTATCGCCATTGGCGCGGCGTTGTTGTTTGTGATGATGGGTTGGTTGAGAACATTACGTAGCCGAGTGTTTGCTTCAGTTTCCAACCGAGTAAGTCGTGAGATTTCTCAATCCCTCGTGCAGCGTCTGCTTCGTAATAGCTATGCTCAAAATCAGCAAACAGCTTCTTCTAGTCAGCAAAACCAAGTGATGTTGTCAGAGCGTATTTCAGGTGTGCTATCGGGGCCATTAGGAAATGCGTTATTTGACCTACCATTCATTCTTATTTTTGTACTTGCGATAGGTGTTTTAGGCGGGTGGTTGGTACTGGTTCCAGTC
>NZ_JBFRVX010000284.1:0-10079 GCF_041475345.1 Vibrio sp. 10N.222.48.A3
AGCCTCAGACCTTGGCCAACGACGGTTTCAATCAACTTAGATTCAAAAGGCTTATCGATTTTTTGTCTCAGTTGATAAACCTGCACTTTTATGTTGTTACTTTCTGGTGCGTCATTTGGCCATAAACACTCCTCTATTTCTCTACGAGTAACCACTTGTGGACTTCGGCGCATGAGGAGTTCTAAAAGCATTAGGTTGAGTCGATTTAAGTCCAAGACTTGCTCTGATCTTGATACTTGCTGGCTTTCTAGGTCATAGACTAAGTCACCTTGTACTAACCTTTTTTGTTGGCTACTTCTTCGCTTAGAGAGCGCCTTGATACGTAAGGCGAGCTCTTTCATTGCAAATGGCTTGATTAAGTAGTCATCGGTGCCTGCATTGAAGCCAGCTTCTTTGTCTTGCAGCGTATCTTTTGCCGTCAGCATCAAAATAGGCGTATCGTCACCGTCGTCGCGAAGTCTTTCACAGACAGTAAAACCATCTATTTTAGGTAACATTAGGTCAAGAAGAATAACGTCATAGTAGTTTTGTTTTGCGAGTGTAAAACCGCTTAACCCGTTGTAAGCATGATCGCATTTGATGTTTTCAAATTCGAGAAACTCTGCAACAGAAGCGGCGAGCTCCTTGTCATCTTCAACTAATAACACGTTGATAGATAAGTTAGATTTCATTTTTCTTAACCCCAGTTAAAGAAGCGGATCTTTGGGTAATTATGTTGTGAAACAGCTGCTTGATATCTTGCTGAACCATTAGCAATACGGGTACCAAAAGAAGTGTTATTACCGTTGCGAATAAGATTCCATACCCCATTGACGTAGCTGCTGGTATTAAAAACTGAGCTTGAGGAGAGGTCTCTGACAGTAAGGGCACTAAGCCAAAATACGTGGTTGCAGAAGTCAGCACAATAGCCCTTAAGCGTCCTGTTCCTGATTCAATTAACGCCTCGTACACGGTATCACCACTCATTATCTTGGTATTAAAGCGTGAGATCAGTAAGAGGCTATCATTCACGACGACCCCGGTTAATGCAAGCATTCCAAACAGAGAAAGTATACTGATGGGTATCCCTTGGATTAAGTGTCCCATCAAGGCGCCCACAATACCAAATGGAATTGTGCACATGATCAGCAGTGGCTGGAAATATGAATTGAGTGGTATTGCAAGCAATGCGTAGATGCCGATAAGAGCGATAGCAAACACGCTATACAGTGAATTTGATATTTGTTCCTGCTCTTGTTGCTGTCCAGAAAGGACAATGTTTAGGTCACGATACTTATTCTGTAACCTTTTAAACAGGTCGCTATCTAGCTTATCAATGATCTCTTCTGGAGAGGCGATAGTTTTATCAACATCAGCTGATATCACATTGACTCTGTTACGATTCATTCGTTCAATGTTTTTGGACACATATCGAGTCGATATATTGGCTACCGCATTGAGTGGTACTAACTTACCATTGCCCAAGCGAATTTGTGCGTATTTGAGATTATCCAGTGTTTGTCTTTTTGCCCGCGGATACTGAATTTTGACCTTTATTTCATGCGAACCTTCTTGAAATTGCTGCACTTCATAACCTTGATAGGCCATGTTGAGTTGTTGTAAGAGGTTCGATGTAGTAAGCCCCATGGTTAGCCCCATTTCGTTAACTTTAATATCAACTTGGGCTTGTGTATTCGCGAGGCTACTTTTTATGCCATGCACACCTTGTACATTACTGAGATGCTCAGTGAGTTCGCGAGTTGCGTTGCTGATCGTTGCTTCATTTTGACTTCTTAATTCTATGCTTATTGCTTTATCGCTGATCATATCGGCTAAGAAATTGGCGCTGTCTATGCCTTCAAGTGTTGGGACCATGGATTGCCATTCTTTAGCGATAGCACCCGCGCTGATTGGGCGTTGAGTGTTGCTCGAAAGGCCAACAATGATTTGCGAACTGTTATTGGTGGTTTCTACCAATACACTTTGGATTGGTGGTACAGACAGCGCATATTGCTTCACCAACGAATCATTCAATGATGCCGCCATTTGTTCAACTTTAAGTGTTTCACGTTGTACTAATCCGTAGCCAGTATCATCTTCGAATGCGAGCTCGATCGTGATGAAGTTAGTAGAAATCTCCGGGAAAAATACCGACTTAAGTTTGCCGGTTATTAGCGAACCACCAACTAGAATACACAGGGAAAAAAAGCCACAAATTACAGCATAACGGTAGCGTATAGCCAGTTGTAAACAGGGTTTGTAGAGATGCCAAGTGATGTATTTGAAACCACGTAGAACACGCTGTTGAATATAGTGCCATACGGCAGGAATACCCCATGCTGAAGTCGGTTCCATTTTGACTCGGGCAAGGTGAGCTGGGAGAATTAATTTGGACTCAATGAGTGAGAAAATCAGACAGAAAGTTGCAGCCATGGCAAATTGCGCAAAGATTTTACCGAGTTCCCCTTCGATTAAGCTGAGAGACATAAAAGCGACGATGGTCGTCAACACACCAAATGTGGTTGGTGTTGCAACTTTTTGCGCGCCAGCGATGGTCGACTCAACGGAAGCTCCGTGTTTCTCTCTTTGTTCGTAAATACTTTCACCAATGACGACTGCATCATCAACAACAATTCCGAGGGCCATGATGAAGCCAAAGGTGGTTAATTCATTAAGGGTGAGTCCAAAGAAAGAATCTCCCATAAGGACCATTGCGCCGGCAAACGTAACAGGTAGGCCAACGGCAACCCAGAAAGCCACACGTATGTTTAAGAGCAGAGCCAGTAAAATAACAACGAGAGCGATACCTTGAGCACTGTTCTTAAGTAGCAAAGATAAACGGTTTTTAATCGGCTCACTTTGATCATTCCATTGGGTCAGGTGGATACCGTTCGGCAGAGTCAATTGGTAAGCATCAACGATGGATTTGGTCTCTTTGGCTAGCTGGTTGATGTTTGATTGACCATACATTTTCACCTTTAATCCCACTGATGGATGGCCGTTATAACGAGTAATGATGCCGTCGTCGTCAAATCCTAATTCAATATGTGCCACGTCGGACAAGAGTATGGTTTGCCCTGTTGCTGTGCGTTTAATTGGCAGCGAAGCGAACTCTTTCGCGCTTCGGTGTTGCTGGTCCGCTTTAAGAACTAACGTCCCTTGAGAACCTTTGAGCTGGCCGGCCGTTTGGGTTAATGATTCTGCTCTAATTTGGCTGACAATTTGCTCCATCGTGAGACTGAAAGCTTGCAATTTTGCCTCGTCAATTTCAATCGAGACCTGCTGAGATTTTCGGCCAATGTAATCAACCTTTTGTATCAAAGGAGAGTTTAGGAGCTTGTGTCGTAACTCGTCTAAATAACGCTGTAATGCACCGATAGGCACGTCACCAAACAGGTTAATTGAAACTACCTCTTCAAGGTCGGCTTGACGCGTGATCACAGGTTTTTTTGCTTCGCTAGGTAAATCGCCAATAGCATCAACCACACTTTTTACATCTTGTTGCAGTTTGTCGAGTGAATAGCCACTCGACTTAGTGATGGTTACCGTTGCACCGTCACTATTTGCACTGCTGTGTATCTGTTTGATGCCTTCTACACCTAACAATGAATCTTCTATTTTTATCGCAATGCTTTCTTCAGCCGAGCGGGCTGAGCCACTTTGATATTCGACACTTACCGTAATATTGGTTGGGGGGAGTGAGGGGAAGCTTTCTACCCGTGATTGGATAACCGAAAAACCACCCGCGACTATGATCAAAACCATTAAAAGATTTGCAGCAACAGGATTGTGAACAAACCATGCGATAACGCCATGAGTTTTTAGGTTATTGTCCATCATTCACCTCTTTAAGTGATTTATCCCCAGAGGCAGGAGTCGGGAGGCTCCGATTTAATGCGAGTTTTTCCGTGTCGTCTGCGTGAGAGCTATCCGAAAGTGCTAATACTTGCATTCCCTCCACGTAGCTGGACAACGGCTTTACAACCAAAGTGATGTGTTGATTTAGGTTGCCCTGTTCAAAACCAATCGCATCGATATCTTGAAACAGTGATTGAGTCTTGTGACGATGAAGTTGACCTTCTTTGACGTACCAAATATTGCCGTCTGCAGTAATGGAAGAGGATGAAACTACAAAACTATCTGAATGGCTCTTACCTTGAATGACAACTCTAACAAAGCTCCCGATCAGCAAAGGATCTGGCTGTTGAAGAGGGGAGTCTATTTTTAATATGAGGTTACGCATACGTGTTGATTGTTCCACGAGCAGTGAAAGGTGACTCGCCCGTGCTGCCCATTGTTGCCCTGAATCTAAATCAGATGCTGACTGAATTGTCACCGACAGTGCACTCAAATCGGAGGGGAGCTGTTGCCAGTCGCGTTCTGTGAGCTGAAGATGTACTTCAGCAGTTTCTATGGATTTGATCTGTCCCAACGAGGTTCCGGATGCAACAACACTGCCTGTGGTGACGTTGCTTTGGCTGACAATGGCATCATAAGGAGCATGGATATTCGTGTTATTTAGTTGTTGCTTAGCATCTTCAACTGCTTGTTGTGCGGCGTTTAATCGTGCCTTTGCTGCTTTAAACTGAGGCTCTCGCAAAGCGAGGGGGCTCGGTGCCTCTTCTATACCTGAAGTTTTCCATTCTTTTTGAGCACGTTGATGTTTGCGTTGTTCTTGGAAAAATGAAAGTTGTGCGTTAGCTAGCTCTTTTTCTGCGTTAGCCAGTAGTACTTGGTAACTGGAATCGTCAATGTGAAATAGCAGATCACCTTTACAGATTTGTTCACCTAGTTGAAATTTTTTTGCTTTTGAAAGAATCACTCCTGAAACCTGGCTCGTGAGCGTTAAAGTTTCTTCTGGAATTACCTGCCCGTAACCTTCAATGGTAGAGCGGTGTTGCCCGGCAGCAATGTCGACTGTGGTGACTTTGATATATTGTCGAGGCTGAGCTTCCAGCGCTAACGTTGTTTCTTCGGGGATTGACTTAATGATGTACATCGCGGTGGCAATGATACTGAGCAAGCCCAAAGCCGTAACAAGTATCTGTTTCATTTTAAACCCCCATTCCTAATGCTAACCCTAAGGTAATTCTGTTTGAGAGCCGAGTACGCTGAGTATTAAGCAACTGGATTTTAGATTGGTAAATAGATTGTTGGGCGATAAGCAGTGCCAAAACGTCACTGGCTCCTTCCTGATAAAGGTTTTGATAGTTTTTCATACTAGCCTTGGAGAATGTAAAAGCATCTCGATAATGCTGTTCTTGTTGTTTGAGGTAGAACTCTTTGTCTAGTGCATTTCCTACCTCATTGATGGCAACCAATAGTTTCTTTTGGTAATCAACAAAGCTCTCTTCTGCTTGAAGCTGAGCTATTTTGGCTTTGGTTTGTAGTGATGATTGGTCAAGAAGAGGTGCGCTGATCCCCCCAACGAGATTCCACAGGGAAGGATTGTCGATAAGCTGGTTTGGTGTTGAGCCGCTACGATAAACAGAGGCAGACAGTGTGAATTTAGGCAGTAGATCTTTGTAAGCAACTGCCGCGCTTTTGTCGGCGGCGAGCACTTGCTGATAAGCGGCAAGGAGGTCAGGACGTGATCCAATCATTTCTCCGGGAAGACGTAATGGCGGAGCTTCAACTTCTGGGATCGTGAAAATCATTCGGTTAAGCTGGGTGTCGCTCTTACCTCGTAAGGTATTAAGGCCTCTGATTGCGATAAGCTGATCTTGTTCTTTAGCCGCTAAACTCGCTCTTACTCTGGATGTTGCAGCACGAGCGGTGTCGAGGTCTGCTTGTTCTTTAAACCCATCGAGCACTTGCTCTAGTACAATATTCTCAGTGTTTGAAAGGCTTTGTAGCCAGCGTTGTTCAACCCCGATCACTCTTGCTCTGTAAGCAACATCAAGCCACGCCTCTATTACGCGAGCCGCGAGAGAGTTTTGTGCGTAAGCATAGTCGAGTTGTGTTGCCTGTTGTTTCGCGTTAGCTGCGCTTGCTGAGTCAGCTAAGCGTCCCCAAACATCAAACTCCCAACTTAAATTCAAAGACAGTTTGTGACTGTTCTGAATTTGACTTGTTTTTTGTCTAGAGGCTTGAAAGTCTGTATTTAAAGAAGGTTGAAGGTATTGATCACTTTGAGCCGCTAATAGTTCAGCTTGCTTCAAGCGAAGTGCAGTTTTATGTAGGTCGTGGTTATTGGTGAGGGCTTCTTGAACCAGATCGGCGAGAGCTTGATTGTTGAACAGCGAGAGCAATTGTGTCGACATCGTAGTGTTTACGTATCGTTGAGAGCTTTCCCATTGCTCGGGAATCTGGGTTGTATTGTTCAAACTGGCTTGCGGCGTTGGTGATAGAGAAGCGCAACCCGTGAGATAGGTCAGACTACCCAGTAGTAATAACGCGGATAGGGGGTGGTGTGTGTTCATGCTGTCTTACTCTAAGGTATTTATCTATAGATATACCTAACAGCGAGTAAATTGGAGGTGAAATGAGTGTTTGGTTATTGATTAAAATTGGATATGGATATGGATATGGATATGGGCTAGTAAAGGGTTTATGAAAGAACTTCTGAAAAAATAAAAGCCACTGAAATCAGTGGCTTTCATGCTCGGATCTCTCCTTTAGGTACGATTAAGTATTATCTGTACTTCCGTCTCAACGGGAAGCAGCGAAATTATCTCCTTGGTTCTGCTAATGCTTTAACTCCTGCGCAAGCAAGAGACTTAGCTAAAGAGAAAGCGGGTTTAGTTGCAAGTGGTGAAGATGTGCAAGAGGCCCGATATGAAGCTAAAAGGCAAGAGCAAAGAAGTAGCCTAACACTAAAAAAATTTCTCGATGAACATTATGAGTCCTACCTAATAGCTATGAACCCTAAGACGGCTAAGCAGTCGTTCATGTGTATAACAAACAATTTTAAACATCTGGCGAATAAACCCTTAGCAGAGATCACTGCATGGGATATTCAACAATGGGTTACTGAACGCAGGAACTTAGGTCGTGCTCCAGCAACGGTTTCGTATGCCTATAATCGCCTGAGAGCGGTTTTCAACCGTGCAGTTGAATGGAATTTTATTGATTCACATAATCTGAATAATGTAAAAATTACTAGGGAAGATAATAAGAGAGTTCGTTACCTTTCCTATCAAGAAGAAAAGTCACTATTGGACACTCTACATCATCGTAGTGAGCGTCTGAAAAATGATATCAAAAAGCGCTTCGGAGAAAGGGCGTCGACACAGTTTTCTGTACGTTATATCGATTACCTAGAGCCACTGGTTTTAATGGCGATGAATACTGGTATGAGGAAAGGTGAATTACTTTCTTTATGTTGGGAGCACGTCAATATGGAGGATCGTTATCTAACGGTACGTTCTGAAAATGCGAAGTCCAAAAACAAACGAACGATCCCTCTGAATAATACAGTTTTTGACATGCTCAACGTTTGGCGAGAGCAGAATCCAACTACGGAATTTGTTTTTGTTGTCAATAATAGGCCTTTGGAAACCTATCAATATCAGTGGGAGCAATTATTAAAAGAAGCAGGTATACAACATTTTCGCTTTCATGATTTGCGCCACCATTTTGCCAGTAAACTTGTTATGGCGGCAGTGGATTTAAACATCGTTCGTGAGCTACTTGGCCATGCTGATTTAAAGATGACCCTTAGGTATGCGCATTTAGCTCCTGAGCACCAAGCCAATGCGGTCAATTTGATTGGCTAACAGCCGTATATTCGTCTTGTTTCTATCTGGATATTTTCACATGTTGTTATTTTCGGTTAGGTAACCGAATGAAACCAATAAACACGGGGCTTTGACGGTTTTTGTACCGCGTTATTTGGTAACGGTTACTTTCGGTTAAGATTGTATTAACCCATTGATTTTATTTATATCGTACTTAACCGAGAAATTACTCCCCTTGAGAGGGCGTTTTTTCATCGTTTAACCTAATAGGTATAACTCTAAACCTAATAGGTACAACCCTCTAACACTGCGAATTTATTTCTGCTTAGATGAACTCGAATCGACTAAGAGGAATAAAGAGATGAATTCAGAATTAACCCAAAAACGTGCCTACACCGAACAAGAGACTGCGACTTACATTGGTATGAGTCGTTCGTTTTTACGCCAATCAAGAATGGAAGGACATCGAAAGAATCGAACAGACGCCCCACCTTTTATTAAAATAGGGCGAGCGATACGCTATCTAAAAGAAGATTTAGACCAGTGGCTAGAGAGCCACAGTAAATGCGAACAACTCTCTCACAGAGGGGGCTATCATGATTAATTTGAGTAAAGAACAATTGACCCTTTTGGCTTGGATGAAAAGAGGGCATACGTTTGAAGTGTGCTCAGACTATTGCCCGAGGAATGGAGAGGTGCTCCCAAAAGAGCGACTACCTATTCGCCTCTTTAAAGAGACTATAGATAAGCTTTTTCAAGCCGGTTTAATAACGTATGTGAGTAACAAATCTTACGGCCTTCGTTGGGATGTTTTCTCCTTGACTCAGACAGGGAGTGAACGAGTATGAATGTGTTAGATTTATCGAGTGTTGACCCTGATGACAGAGGTTTTGTGACCAAGAGGTTAGCTTTGTTTTCATTTGAAATTCAGCGGATCTTACTTAATGAGTATTGTCGTCAGCCAACCAAGTTTGAACGAAATACTTATTTGCGAGTAACGTCGGACACACTCTCGAATCATTTATCTGTCCCGTTGGATAAAGTGGGACTCAACCTTACTGAAGAGGACTTAAGGGACAAAGCGAAACGCTTAGCGGCTTCGACGCTTGCATTACGACGCCAACATTTGAGTGAATCCGTTTCCCTTGTTTATATTCGTCAGCTAGTCAAACAACAAGGACTTCCTGCTAACGCAGGTTTGTACTCATATTCCGGTGAGCTAGCCCGTTATAGTGACCCTAAATGGTGGCTTAGAAAGCTCAGAAAGGCGTTAAGACGTAATATAGAAATTGTTCTGCACCATCTTAACCAAATCAATAAGAAAACAAGCCTGTATTGCTCCTATCCGACATTAATCGCTAGAAGGAACCAAAGAGCCTATCAGAACGCTTATTTAGAAAATACCTTTGCTGTTAATGAGCTAGGGCAACGCTTTTCATTGCTTGAATTAGCACAAAAGGGTGTCTCTGATCCGAAGATACGCAAAGCTGAATTAATGGTTAGAGCAAGGGGATTTGAAGACCTTGCTCAAGAACTTAACCATGTAGCAACTTTTCTCACTCTTACTTGTCCTTCGAAGTATCACAGAAGCTACTCAGCTTCGGGTCATGCCAATCCAAAATGGGGAGGCTTTACCCCGCTAGACGGTCACTCTTACTTAAATAAGGTCTGGCAATTAATACGTTCAAAACTGAATCGTTTAGGGGTCCGTTTTTACGGTTTCCGTGTAGCAGAGCCACAACATGACGGCACACCACATTGGCATTTATTGTTGTTTGTGGAGCCGGAATCTTATCGTCAAATGATAGAGGTTATACAGGACTATGCGTTACGAGAAGATAGTAAAGAAAAAGGCGCGACTGAGCACCGATTTACTGAAATCAAGATAGATCCATCAAAGGGCTCTGCTACGGGTTATATCGCTAAGTACATTTCAAAGAACATTGATGGAACTGATCTTGATAAAGGTGTTTACGAAGAAGACCCTCAAGATGCGGCTGCCAGAGTTGATGCGTGGGCGGCCTGTTGGGGCATACGTCAATTTCAACAACTGGGAGGCTGTTCTGTGACAGTGTGGCGTGAGTTGAGACGCCTAAAAGAAAGACAAGGTTTACCGTTACTTGCTCAAGGGATTTTAAAAGCCGCGGACAAAGGTGATTGGAAACGGTTTACTGAGATGATGGGTGGTGTGTTCAGTCTACGCAAGGAGCAGGTCTGTAAGCCTTACTACGCTCTTTCTTTTGATTTAACTACTGGAGTTATCAAAAGTAGTTTATATGACGAAAATGAAATGGTGAGAGTGTTGAAAGGAGTCATGATTGCGGGGCGTGAAATCATCACGCGAACATTTCAGTGGCGATTGGAATCAACTCCCCGTTATGCTTTTTAACTTGGAGTTCTGTGAATAAGTGTACGTTATGA
>NZ_JBFRVX010000285.1:0-5052 GCF_041475345.1 Vibrio sp. 10N.222.48.A3
ATTCTTGGTGTTGACGGTCCTAAAGGTAAAGGCCTTGGCATTCGTGACGATTGGGGTTACCAAGTCATTAAACAAGTTGGTAACTACGGTGAGAGCTTCGAACGTACTGTGGGTACAGGTTCACCACTACAGATCTCTCGTGGCGTAAACGCACTATGGAATGCGGGCGGCTTTATGTACGCTCCACCAATCCGTTAATAAATTTACAAGCATCAATTAGGGCGGACTTTTCCGCCCTATTTATTAAATGGATTTGAGGTTATAGCAGTATGAAACCTAATGAAACTATTTCTCCAACTCAAGAAAAACCACAGCCCAAAAGTGCCAACCTTTTTTACAACCCCACTTTTCGCTCAATTGTTTTCCAAATTCTCGCCGTCGCGGCGCTTTGTGCTTTCTTTTACACGATTGTAAATAATGCACTCACAAACTTAGACTCCCGTGGTATCGCCACTGGTTTTGATTTTCTCTCCCAAGAGGCTGGTTTTGGTATCGGCTTAACACTGATTGAATACGACGAAACATTCTCATACGGTCGTACATTCTTTATAGGTCTTCTCAATACCGCTTTAGTTTCAGTATTAGGCATCATGTTAGCCACAGTACTGGGCTTTAGTATGGGTATCGCTAGGTTATCTTCAAACTGGCTAGTTAGCCGATTTGCAGCTGTCTACATTGAGATATTCCGAAATATCCCTCTTCTTCTACAAATATTTTTTTGGTATTTCGCCGTTCTACAAGCATTGCCTTCCGCTCGTCAGAGTATGAGCCTTGGTGAAGCTATTTTCTTGAATGTACGTGGTTTGTACTTCCCAGCTCCAGTGTTAGAACAAGGCAGTAGCATTGTCATCGCATCATTGATTGTCGGTATCATCGCTACTTTTGTTATCAACATCTGGGCTAATAACAAACAAAAGCTAACCGGCCAACAAACACCAATGTTGCGAATTGCTGCAGCGCTGATTGTGGGCTTACCATTAGTCACTTACTTTGTTATGGGTATGCCTATCTCTGCGGAGTACCCTGTTCTGAAAGGGTTTAACTTCAAAGGTGGTATCAGCATCATTCCTGAATTGGCAGCATTGATGCTCGCTTTAAGTATCTACACAGCAGCATTCATCGCCGAGATTGTGCGTTCAGGTATTAATGCGGTAAACCATGGGCAAACAGAGGCTGCTATGTCTCTAGGGCTCCCGCGAACAAGAACTCTTAAGCTAGTCATTATTCCGCAAGCATTAAGAATTATTATCCCACCACTAACTAGTCAGTATTTAAACCTGACCAAAAACTCATCACTTGCGATGGCCATTGGTTATCCCGATCTTGTATCTGTCTTTGCAGGGACAACATTGAACCAAACTGGACAAGCTATCGAAGTAATCGCGATGACAATGGGCGTCTACTTAACCCTAAGCCTATTAACATCTGCTCTAATGAACATATACAACCGCAAAGTAGCGTTGGTGGAGAGATAAGATGAGTACACATCAATTTCAACCTGATCTTCCGCCTCCAGCGAATACTGTTGGACCTGTCGGTTGGTTAAGAAAAAATCTATTTAATGGACCAATTAACAGTGTCGTCACTGTGGTGCTTGCTTACTTTGCTTTCACTTTATTATGGGCAATAGCTGATTGGGCATTCTTGAGCGCTGATTGGATAGGAATTACACGCGATGCCTGTACTAGCGAAGGCGCTTGTTGGGTTTTCATTAGCGTCCGTTGGGACCAATTCATGTACGGCTTCTACCCAGAAGCGGAACTGTGGCGTCCTCGCTTTTTCTACGCAACATTAGCTATTTTTGTTGCTTTGTTAGCTTACGAAAAAACACCTAAGCGTACGTGGATTTGGTTATTTTTTGTAAACATCTACCCGTTTATCATTGCGGGCTTACTATACGGTGGTGTATTTGGTCTAGAGGTTGTTGATACCCATAAATGGGGCGGCCTACTGGTTACACTGATCATCGCACTTGTTGGTATCGTTGTATCACTACCTATCGGTGTCGCACTGGCGCTAGGGCGTCGTTCAGAGATGCCAATCATCCGCAGTATGTGTACCGTATACATCGAAATCTGGCGTGGTGTACCACTGATTACGGTTCTATTCATGGCCTCGGTAATGCTTCCGCTCTTTTTATCAGAGGGGATGGAGACCGATAAACTGATACGTGCGCTTGTCGGGGTAGTACTGTTTAGTGCTGCTTATATGGCGGAAGTAATCCGTGGTGGTTTGCAAGCAATACCAAAAGGTCAATACGAAGCCGCTGACGCTCTAGGGTTGAGCTATTGGAAAAAAACGGGGCTTATCATTCTGCCTCAAGCTCTTAAAATCACGATTCCTTCAATTGTGAATACCTTTATTGGTTTGTTCAAAGATACCAGTCTAGTTTTGATTATCGGTATGTTTGATGTACTAGGGATTGGCCAAGCCGCGAATACCGACCCTGAGTGGCTTGGGTATTCAACAGAAAGTTATGTATTTGTCGCGTTAGTGTTCTGGGTGTTTTGTTTTGGCATGTCGAGATACTCGATTTGGCTAGAAAACAGACTTCACACCGGTCACAAACGATAATTAACAAGATCAAGGACGTATTATGACGCAGCAAACAGAAAACAACTCTCAAGGTCTTATGATCGAGTTAAAAGACATGAACAAGTGGTACGGCGAATTCCACGTACTTAAAAACATCAATCTAGAGGTTAAGAAAGGCGAAAAAATCGTTATCTGTGGCCCTTCTGGCTCAGGAAAATCAACGATGATCCGTTGTATCAACCGATTGGAAGAACACCAAAAGGGTCATATCTTCGTTTCAGGTAATGAATTGACGGAAGACCTAAAAAACATTGAAGCCGTGCGCCGAGATGTTGGTATGTGTTTTCAACACTTCAACTTGTTTCCACATCTGACGGTATTAGAGAACTGTACTCTAGCCCCTATTTGGGTCAAAAAGATGCCGAAAGAGGAAGCCGAAGCCATCGCAATGAAGTTCCTTGAGCGTGTAAAAATACCAGAGCAAGCGGATAAATTCCCAGGCCAACTGTCTGGTGGACAACAGCAACGTGTGGCAATTGCTCGTTCTTTGTGTATGAATCCTCAGGTTATGCTATTTGATGAGCCAACATCGGCACTCGACCCAGAAATGGTTCGTGAAGTATTAGACGTAATGGTCGAATTAGCCGAAGAAGGCATGACAATGTTGTGTGTAACGCACGAGATGGGCTTTGCTAAAGAGGTCGCAGATCGCGTCATCTTTATGGATGCCGGTGAAATCATAGAAGAGAACAACCCTGTCGACTTCTTTGAAAACCCACAATCGGACAGGACGCAGAACTTCTTGAGCCAAATCTTGCACCATTAATGTGTTATGATGCATAAACTACAGAGGCGGCTTAGGTCGCCTCTTTATTTTTCGATGTTATCGTTCGTTTTCCAAAGGTTATAAATCATTAGCCAGTAACTATAAAAGTTTGAACATCGAGTGTTAGCGACACTTTATACGTCATTAGAAATACTTTGTTACACCTTCAGAAACACTTAACCGACTATTTTGATTATTATTTTAGATATACAAGAGGAATGAAAGACTTGATTTTTCGAACTTTCAGCCCCATAAATGTACTAATAACTATTGAAGTCACCTTACGAGGAAGATTATGAACAGCCCTATGTTTTCACGCACAGCATCTCAAGAAAGTGCTCTGCAAACCAATAAAGTGTTGCGTAACACCTACGCACTACTGTCTATGACACTACTTTGGTCTGCTGTAGTAGCAGGCGTATCTATGGCGATGAACCTTCCTCGCCCTGGTCTTATCATTATGCTAGTTGGTTTCTACGGTCTTCTATTCCTAACAGAAAAGAACCGTGACAACAGCATGGGTCTAGTCTTCACATTCCTATTTACAGGTTTCTTAGGCTACACCATCGGTCCAATCTTAAACATGTACGTTGGCGCAGGCATGGGTGATGTCATCCTAACTGCACTTGGCGGTACAGCACTGGCGTTTATGGGCGCATCAGCTTACGCACTAACAACTAAGCGTGACCTGTCGTTCCTTAACGGCATGCTATTAGCTGGTTTCGTAGTACTGCTTGTAGGTATGGTTGCAAACATCTTCCTACAAATGCCTCTACTATCATTGGCAATGAGCGGTATGTTCATCCTATTCTCGACTGGTGTTATCTTGCTTACAACGCAAAACATCATTCGTGGCGGTGAAACAAACTACATCTCTGCAACGATTAGCTTGTACGTATCGATCTACAACATCTTCATCAGCCTGCTAAGCATCCTAGGCATCATGGGCAGCGACGACTAATCGTTCCTATCACTGAATCATATCTAGCCCAAGAGCCCATCTCTTGGGCTTTTTTGTATCTATAAGTGCGATATTTCTTTAGATAGCGACAATTTCAGTTGAGAAAGATAAACTTGGTCATGTACCCTATCCGCATAGTTAATTGGATTCTGGATTAAACATGTTTGAATATAACGGCAAGCAAATCGAAACCGACGCTCAAGGTTATCTGTTGGATTACACTCAATGGGAAGAAGGTATGATTGAAATTCTTGCACAAGATGAAGCCATTGAGCTTACAGAAGCACACTTAGAAGTCGTGCATTTTGTAAGGAGCTTTTACGAAGAGTTCAACACTTCTCCTGCCGTTCGCATGCTCGTAAAAGCGATGGAAAAAGCGCACGGCCCAGAAAAAGGCAACAGCAAATACCTATTCAAATTATTTAAGAAAGGTCCCGCGAAACAAGCAACAAAACTCGCCGGTTTACCTAAACCAGCAAAATGCTTGTAGACTTAAACAGCGCTAGGTTGCTCTCAAGGTAAAAAGACAAATACTGTAGTGCCATAGCTACAGTATTTTAAACTCCCCTACACCTACGTCCTGCCGCTCACTATCTTTAACTTGATACATGACGACATCATCGACTGTCGCGCTCGATGGGCCAATATTAAGCCAAGCGTGTAACTTCTCAAGTTGCAGTACCTCTCCAACCGCTAACACTTCAACTCGACCATCATTTAAGTTCTTAGC
>NZ_JBFRVX010000286.1:0-2455 GCF_041475345.1 Vibrio sp. 10N.222.48.A3
ATTAACCTCAACCGAGTTAATAATGGCATTGTGATCACCGAGATGCTGGAGCCTATAGATGTCTCTGGATACAAGCTCAGCGACGCAAGAGAGTTAGCGAATCGCTGCCATGCCTTGATGGCTGAAAAAATCGCACAATTAGATGCCGAAGTGGCTCGTTTAGAAGCACAGAAAAACCCAGAGCTGGATTCAGACCGTTCTTCTACGAGCTAACTCGCAACGAACCCACTGAGTCATCGCTCAGTTACTTAAAAAGACACTCAACGATCGCAACTCTCATTGTTCTTGTTTTACTTGCTGGCGCTTATCCGCAAAATAAAAACAGGCGTTAATGGCTTTAAAGAGCAATGGGAGTAAACGATGGAAGTGATTCACCATGGCGGAAAACATACTGTCACAGGATCTTGTCACGAACTAAGAGATTCAGGCCAAGCGGTGCTCATCGACTGTGGCCTTTTTCAAGGTTCGGATGCACGTTCTCTTGATATTGAATTTGAAACTTCCCACCTCAACGCTCTGCTGCTGACCCATACCCACATTGATCATATTGGTCGATTACCTTGGTTACTCGCCAGTGGCTTTAACCAACCGATTTATTGCACTCAGGCGACGGCTGAACTCGCTCCTTTAATGATTGAAGACGGCCTAAAACTGCAAGGGCTCAGTCATAAACAATCTAAACTCATCCTTAAAAAAATTCATTCGTTGATTGCTCCCAAGCCTTACGGAGATTGCTTTCCCATCACGTCCACACAACAAAACAACGGAAAGGATCATCATAGGCCAAATACTCTGTATGCTCGTTTTCAACCTGCAGGGCATATCTTAGGTTCGGCCTATATAGAGATTAAGTTACCCAACCAAGAAGTAGTGGTCTTTTCAGGCGACTTGGGCCCTAGTAACACGCCACTGCTGCCGGATCCTAAACCACCACAACAAGCCGACTATCTGTTTATTGAGTCGACTTACGGCACTAGCACGCACGACGATATTGCTTCACGCTCTGAACGCCTCAAATCAATCATTGATCGTTCGTTACTCGATGGCGGCGTTATTCTAATTCCGGCTTTTAGCATCGGTCGAACACAGGAACTACTATTTGATATCGAACACCTAATTTTTGAGCATCAACTCAGCAGCGATATTCCTATCATCCTCGATTCGCCTATGGCAGAAAAGGTGACGCGATCCTACCGACGCTTTAAAGAGTTATGGGGGCAAGAAGCAAAGCAGCGTCTTGAACTGAAACGTCACCCACTCGCTTTTGAGCAGTGCATTACGGTTGATGGACATAGAATGCACAAGAAAATCGTGAATCGCCTCAAGTCGACAGGTGAACCCGCGATTGTGGTCGCAGCTTCTGGAATGTGTCAGGGCGGCAGGATAATGAACTACTTATCCGCTTTGCTTCCCGATAAACGGACGGATGTGATTTTAGCGGGCTATCAAGCACACGGAACGCTCGGACGAGAGCTGCAACAAGGCGAAATGCAAGTTTCTATTGATAACAAAGACGTTGAGGTTAATGCTCAAATTCATGGCATGTCTGGCTATTCTGCTCATGCCGATAAAGAGGATCTCAATCGATTTATAGAGGGCATCGCGACTCCACCGAAAGAGGTGCATTTGATTCACGGTGAGCCAAATACTCAGTCTGAATTCGCTCAAGAACTAAAGGCGCGAGGGTTTGTGGTTGTTTGAAACACGCATCAAACT
Organism: Vibrio sp. 10N.222.48.A3; assembly: GCF_041475345.1. Lineage (NCBI taxonomy): Bacteria > Pseudomonadati > Pseudomonadota > Gammaproteobacteria > Vibrionales > Vibrionaceae > Vibrio > Vibrio sp. 10N.222.48.A3. The sequence continues at coordinate 1,717 of NZ_JBFRVX010000286.1, forward strand.
AGCCACTTTCCCTCAGTAAACATGAAGTCCTCAACTATCGAACCTTCAAAAAACACAGTCTCTTAGACCTGCGAGATCACTCGATGCAGGTGATATATTCCAATCAAATCCATCTCACCACTCATATATCAGCCGTTCATGCTAAGTGGCTTTAACCGCTGTTTTACGCAATTTCGTCTATTGTGCACACCTACCCTTCTTCTGCGCACCTCCCCACCCTTTTGTATTAATCACTATTTATTCACTTTGCAAAACACCAGCCGCAACAATCTGTTGCATAACAAGTTAAATGGAACGATTATCGAATTAGCACTAAGCATTAACAAACACCCTCTATAACTTGCTTTATGTCACAGTAATCCCAATGCGCAGTTAAATAATTTAACACTCGGGTTACAAGTGAAGTATTGTGTTGTTCGAAAAACAATCATAAGCAAAACTAACAGGGAAAATACTCATGCAGTCGTTCGTTGATTTTTTGAATGGAATAATCTGGAGCCCAGTACTTATCTACCTATGTTTAGGTGCAGGTTTGTTCTACTCCATCATGACTCGATTTGTTCAAATCCGTCACTTCTTTGAAATGTGGCGCTTGCTACTTTCGGGTAAAAGCTCATCAAAAGGCATCTCGTCTTTCCAAGCTCTTGCCGTTTCGCTGTCTGGCCGTGTAGGTACAGGTAACATTGCAGGTGTTGCTGCCGCTATCGGTTTCGGTGGCCCAGGTGCAGTATTCTGGATG
>NZ_JBFRVX010000287.1:0-1808 GCF_041475345.1 Vibrio sp. 10N.222.48.A3
CCGAGATTGTGTTGTAAATACGAAAATCAAATTTCAAATGTAAAATCCAAGAGACCAATTTCCAGAAATCAATTTTCTAAAAACCAAGAGTTCGCAGTTTTGTTCGGTCATAGGCGCAGGAGGCACCATGTTTCAATTTATGACATCTACAAAGATCATCTTTGGTGATGGAGCACTCTCCGCTTCATTGTCTCTCTTTAATCAATACGGTTACAGCGTGCTATTGGTGACTGGCAATACATTAGAGCGCACTTCAATAGTTACTGACTATCTCGATGCACAGAGTATGCGCTATCAACACATTGCCGTTTCCGGTGAACCTAATATCAAAATGGTTGAGGAGGCTGCTATTTCCGCACGTCGATTTAAGCCAGATATGGTTGTCGCTATGGGGGGCGGTAGTGCCATCGATATGGGCAAGGCGTTGGCTGCGGTTTTACCTAATCAAGGTAATTTGTATGACTATGTTGAAGTCGTTGGGCGTAATGTCCCTCTTAAAACCAAACCGCTTCCGTTCATTGCGATTCCAACCACAGCGAGTACAGGTGCAGAAGTCACTAAAAACGCGGTGCTGAAATCAGGGCAAGACCAAGTGAAAATCAGCCTTAGAAACCCAGACATGCTGGCTGACGTTGCGATTGTTGACCCAACCCTAACTCATGGTACGAATCTGTATTTGTCGGGGCGAGGTGCTATGGACGCATTTACCCATCTAATGGAAGCCTATGTGTGCGGTGAACCGAACCCACTGACTGATATGATCTGCGAAGAAGGCTTACGTAAGCTGAGTGGTTCTGTCATTCAGGCGTGTATCTACGATGAACCTCAAGCGCGTTCTGATCTCGCGTTTTCCTCTATGTTAGGGGGAATAGCGATAACTAACGCCAAACTTGGCGCTGCGCATGGTTTGGCTTCTGCGCTAGGTGGCAAAATCTCGGCTCCTCATAGTGTGATAACTGCACGTTTAGCACCATTTGTGATGTTAGAGAATATAGCTGCTGCGAAGGAGCAGCAGAGATGTGACATCCTAGCGCGTTATCAGCGAATTTCTCAGATAGTGACAGGTAACGTAGAAGCAACTGAGGAAGAGGCAATTTCTTGGTTGTCTGAAGTGTTGGATACGCTCAAGCTTCCAAGCTTACTGGAATTTGGTGTCTGTGAAGCCCAATTTGATGAGGTGTCAGCCGACGCGCTCAAATCAGTGGCGATTAAAGGGAACCCTTTACCGCTGAACCAAGAACGGCTCGTACGTATTCTGAAGAAGGTTTGCGAGAAGTGCGGTTGTGTAGAAGGGCTTCATGAGGGAGCTTTAATGAATCAAATTGAGCAAGAGCCTACTGCTGAGTCGAGCTTTACCATTATCAATTCTTATGCGTCTGAGAACAGCGTGGTTGAGAAGGGCAATAGCTGGACTATCTAACAGTCTTCAATCTGCTCTCGGCATAACTAGACACACTATAATTAATCACAGCACAAACCCATTTAAACAGACAAATAAAAACGGAGCGCTAGGCTCCGTTTTTCAATTGAATATAATTCTTAAGCTCACATCTTAACAGATTAGAACTGAGAGTACTTTTCGTAACGTGAATCACGAAGTGACTCTTTTACTCGCTTCAGATTCTCTCGGAAGCCAGAACCACGACGAAGCGTAAAGCCTGTTGCTAACACATCGATAACCGTCATCTGAACAACACGACTTGCCATTGGCATGTAAACGTCAGTGTCTTCCGGTACATCCAATGAGATAGACAGAGAACTCGCTTTATCTAGCGGAGAGTCTTTTGCTGTGATAGCGATAACTGTCG
>NZ_JBFRVX010000288.1:0-1441 GCF_041475345.1 Vibrio sp. 10N.222.48.A3
GGTGTAAATGGATAATAAAAAATAGACCTATTTCAATTCACATAAAAAAAGCCCCAACCTTTCGGTTGGGGCTTTGAATTTCCCGATAGATAAGTATCGTGCTAGCGAAAACCTATCTCAAACTAATGCTTACTTATTATGCGTTAGCTTTTTCTTTTTTAGCTTTTGGTGCTGCTTTTTCTTCAGCTGGCTTTTGGTCAGCTTTCTTCAAAATTACAGTCGTACCTTCAAAAGTTTCACCTTCAACGTATGCTTTACCGAAGTAAGACGTTGTTAGAACTTCTTTAAGCTCAGTGATTAGAGGGTAACGTGGGTTAGCACCTGTACACTGGTCATCGAACGCTTCAACAGCTAGCTCGTCTAGTTTAGCGATGAAGTCAGACTCGTTAACACCCGCAGCCTGGATAGACAGTGGGATGTCTAGGTCAACTTTAAGCTCTTCTAACCAAGTCAGTAGACGTTCAATCTTCTGAGCAGTACGGTCACCAGCTTGGCTTAGGCCTAGGTGGTCAGCAACTTCAGCATAACGACGACGTGCTTGTGGGCGGTCGTACTGAGAGAATGCAGTCTGCTTAGTTGGGTTATCGTTCGCGTTGTAACGTACAACGTTTGAGATAAGTAGTGCGTTTGCAAGACCGTGTGGTAGGTGGAACTCAGCACCAATTTTGTGAGCCATTGAGTGACATACACCTAGGAATGCGTTCGCAAAGGCAATACCAGCAATCGTTGCAGCGTTGTGTACTTTCTCACGAGCGATTGGGTCTGCTGAACCGTTTTTGTAGCTTGATGGTAGGTATTCTTTAAGCATCTTAAGAGCTTGTAGAGCTTGACCATCTGAGTATTCGTTCGCAAGAACTGATACGTAAGCTTCAAGAGCGTGAGTTACTGCATCGTAACCACCGAACGCTGTCAGAGACTTAGGCATGTTCATTACTAGGTTAGCATCAACAACAGCCATGTTTGGCGTGATTTCGTAATCCGCTAGCGGGTACTTAGCACCTGTTTTGTCGTCAGTAACAACCGCGAATGGCGTAACTTCTGAACCCGTACCTGAAGTAGTAGTGATACATACTAGCTCAGCTTTTTTACCCATTTTAGGGAACTTGTAGATACGTTTACGGATATCCATAAAGCGCATTGCTAGTTCTTCGAAGTGAGTTTCTGGGTGCTCGTACATAACCCACATGATCTTAGCAGCATCCATTGGAGAACCGCCACCTAGAGCAAGGATTACGTCAGGTTGGAAGCTCTTCATTGCTTCAGCGCCTTTCTCAACAACAGACAGTGTTGGATCCGCTTCTACATCGAAGAATACTTGAACTTCAATACCTTGCGCTTTCTTCTTGAATAGCAACGCCGGTAGGGTTAGCTTCAACGATCTGACCGTTTTCGTCTTCTTTCGCAGCTTCTGTCTTGTATTCCCAACGACAAGCGTTAGTAC
>NZ_JBFRVX010000289.1:0-12433 GCF_041475345.1 Vibrio sp. 10N.222.48.A3
CGAATGTGTATCAAAACAATATGGCTGAGAAAAAACTTAAAACGGAAATCAAAAATAAGTTTACTGAAAAGTTGTATGAAAAGCGAATTGAGTTATATCCAAAAGCTTTTTTAATCGTTTCAAAAATACAGAAAAGAAAAGCTCCTGAACTAATTATTTCAAAAGATCTGCAAGCTAATGTGTTAACTGAGTTAAATTTATGGGCAGAAAATGAAGCAGGATTGTTTTTATCTAAGGATGTAATTAAATCATATTATTCGCTACGAAAAGAATTGGGAAATAACCCTGGCGATGGTGAAAAATATACCAAAATACAAGCAGATAAAATTTGGAAAGCACGTACGAATTTTCGTTCAGCTTTGAGGTCTGATATTGCTCTTTTACATTATAAATAATTGGAGTTGTAATGGCTAATAAGAAAAAAAATAAAGGAAAATTAGACTCACATCAAAAAAAAGGAAGTAGTTTAATTGCTCCATTTAATCAAATTCCAAACCGAAACTCTATGTCTTGGGTTAATGACCGTCTTCCTTGTATGTTGTGGGCTGGTTTATTGATTAATGGGCTTAGTAGAGATAATGCCCTAGAGGTTTTCAGAGAAATTGGAACTAAGCTAGGGTTGGAGCATAAAGGTATTGACGAAGGTGAAAAGAAAATGCCAAGAATAGGTCTTTATGGCCTTTCTATTATTGATAAAACATTAAAAAATGAATTTTTTAATGTTTTAAGTTTACACCCTGAATCAAAATCAGCTTTGAGACCACTTTTATTGTTAGATTGTCTACCAATGCGCGAAAAGTGGCTTGAATTTTGTGGAGAGGTTGATGTTAAAAAAGAAGATTGGAAAGTTTTAGCACAAACTACTGCTCTATTATTAGATCATCAGTCACAAGAAGCGACTGATTGTCGATGGGCGTATTTATTACCGAGTGTAAATTCAGGTATGTTAGTGCTACAAAATGAAGAACAATATAAAGAGTTTCAAGAATATCCATATTATCAAGACCAAAGAAAAGTTAGGCCATTTATCCGAAGTACTGAAATGTCGATCAGTAATACGGTATTAGAAAATGATAGTTATAAAACAGATAAAGAAATATATTCAAGAGCGTTTTGGGCTGAATGTAAAAATAAAACAGATTGTTTTATTTCGTCACCAGCTAAATATGAAGCTTCATTTAATATTACAAAAACACTTGAAAGTATAGAAAGTTGTTGGGGTGAGCTTAGTCAGCACTTTGTGGAAACTGATACTTTTACACATGTACAGGCTAAAAGGGATGCTTCATTTGGATTTTGTTTTTATGCGTTAACTATCTCTAGGGAAGGATTATTGTCTTCGGGGATAATGGTAACATCTAAATTTTCATTAAGAGTATTAGCTGAACTATATATTACATTCTCATACTTGGTTGCTACTAATGATAAGAAAATGTGGGATGTATATCGTACATATGGGTCAAGCCAAGCAAAATTAACATTTATTAAGCTAGAGGAAGTTTTAGAGGATAAGCCTGAATATTTGAAAAAATCACAAATTGAAAGTTTAGCTAATGAAGATATCTATATGGATTTTCAAGATATTGAACTAGGCAATTGGGCTAAAATCGACCTGAGAAAAATGTCGATTATAGGCAAATGTAAAGATATATACGATGCATATTACTCATGGCCTTCAACGTATGCTCATGGGCAATGGTGTGCTGTTCGAGATACCGTTTTTACGACATGTTTGAATCCGTTGCACAGACTACATCGTGTACCATTGCCTCGACCTAAATATGAAGATCACGCAGAGAAAGATTTAGTCAAATTAACTAACATGACGCTCGATTTATTAAATAAAATATATCCGACGTTTGAACACAGATTATTATTAGTCCGCGATGAAACGTGCTAACAAATGCATCAATACGATTTGCTACATTCGGCATTCTGGGTTTCTTTGAGTTTACCGTGTTAAGTGGTAAATTTGAGCTTAATCTGCATGGTAGCAAACGTGTTATGCAGGCGTTAGGCAAATAGGAATAAATATGGATATTGCTGTACTAACTTTTAACGGATTTAATGAACTGGATTCATTTATAGCTGCGGGCATTTTGAACCGCATGAAAGACGCCGGTTGGAATGTGCAAATAACGAGTCCATCTCAATACGTCACTTCAATGAACGGAGTGACAATCAAATCTCAACAGCCTCTCGAGTTTGCTAACCAAGCCAACGTCGTATTATTTGGCAGTGGTGCACTAACGTGCGATATTGCGAAAGACAGAGATATACTTTCAAGGCTAAAGCTAAACCCTGAAACTCAGTTAATTGGTGGACAATGTTCAGGTACGTTGCTCATGTCAGTACTTGGTTTACTGCATCAAATACCAGCTTGTACCGATTTAACAACGAAACCTTGGGTTGTCGAATCAGGAGTTACCGTTTTAGACCAACCCTTTTATGCTAAAGGTAATCTTGCGACAGCAGGTGGTTGTTTGTCATCAAAGTACTTGGCTACCTGGGTAATTAGCAAGTTGTCGAGTAGGGCGGATGCTGAATCGGCAATTCATTATGTCGCGCCAGTCGGTGAAAAAGAAAGCACGGTTCAGCACTGTATGTCAGTAGTCGGTGCGTATCTGTAAATTTTGCCTAACAAACAACTATAGTGCCAATAGCTAAATTTTGGCGCTGTTTCCATCCCATATAGCCCTATCTATCATCAACCATTTCAGAGCGTTAAATGGTCGGTCACCACAATCTGTAGAGGGAAAGTGCATTGAAGTTAACGAATAAACTCGTACGTTACCCGCACATTGATGTTGATCGTGCGTTTGAAAAAGAAGCTGAGTTATTGCAGCAAATACAGGCCGGTGAAATTGCGCAAGCCTTAATGCTTTGGCAAGCAAAAACGCCGACACTTGTTTTGCCTGCGGGTAAAAAGTGGCCAGTGACGTTAGAGTCTAGAAAGCAACTTGCGGCACAAGGCTGGCAACTTACCTCGCGTAAAACAGGTGGCGCTCCCGTTCCTCAATTGCCGGGGATCATTAACCTGTCGCACATCTACCATTGGCCTCGTGATGAAGCTTACAACATCCAAAAAGCGTATCTACATCTGTGCAATGTCTTAACCCTGTTTTTTAAAGAACTAGGTGTCGATGTGGATGTACACGCGACTCCTGGCTCTTATTGTGATGGTGACTACAACCTCAATATCAATAAACAAAAAATAGTGGGTACTGCACAACGTGTATTGCTTAAACAAGGGGGCGGCCAAATCGTACTTTCGCAAGCTTGTATCTTGTTGGATGTCGACCTAGAGAACATCGTTGCGGCCGTGAATTTTTATAATCAAGTTTGTGGAAATCCAACCGTGGTGGATGCGCAAGTTCATACTCCCTTGTCCGCGCATTTGACGAGCCTTCCCAACGTAGATTCACTCTTTCAGCAGTTAAGCCAAGCTTTCATCAAGTATGCGTAATGCCTTCCTTTGGCTAACGCACAGCTCGCTTTGGGTTTAGGAAGGCCAACTTCTCGCTTATCCCTTCTCTTTATAGATCGCTGGCTTGATATCCAACAGTGGTGTGTTGTTCAAGCAGTCCAAGCCTCTCACGGTTACGGTGCCATTCTCGATTTTTTCAATCGGTAGCACGGCGGCACCGATTGGGTTTGGCCTGTGCGGTGAACGTAGTGCGAAGGTGCCTTTGGTCGGTGTTTCTTCATACCAGCTTTGTATCAGTTCATCTCGATTCGCGCCTTCTAACCAATACAAGATCAAGATGTGGTCGCCGGTGTTTAAGCCTTGTAAACCCGGCTGAAACGCGTTGTCTAACTTGATTTCACCGAGAGGGCCGTTGTCCGGTTGGATATTATTCGGGCAATCCGAAGCCGAGTGATAAGGCGTGGCAATTCGGCCAATAAATTGCAGTTCTGCAGACATCTTCAGCTCCTATTTAGTTCTTTATTTATCTCTTTATTAATCGATTTATTTGTCATCGTTTTTCATGGTCACTAAGGTGTAGATGAAGATCGTAATCAAGATCACCACACCGCCGATAATACTGGTCGTTGGCGGAATTTCGGTGAAGAAGATAAACGCCCAAACTGGTGCTAATACAGTTTCCAACATCAGAGTCATTGATACCTCTGGCGCGGTAATGTGGCGCGTTGCGACCATAGATAACACTCTGCCGACAGGTGCCGTAAACAAGCCCATCATGCCCATGATTAACCACGTTTCAACGCTGTAGCTTGATGGCGTTGCGAAGAAAAACATCACAACCGCTAGCAACAAACCACCTAGGCCCACACTCGCCAATCGGCTGACGTCTTGATATTTACGCAGCAAGGTAAACATCATAGATAAACAGATCACTGCGAATACCGCCAACGCATCGCCCATCCAATTGCCTGAAGAAAATGAACCTGAAACCACAATCGTAATACCAATCATCACCGCAACAATGGCAACCAAAGTCGATCGACTAGTGGCTTCTTTCAAGATCAACCAGCTGAAAACAGCGGCAACAGCAGGGGCGGCACTAAGGATCACAAAGGTATTGGCAATCGAGGTCATCTTAATGCTGAACACCAAGCCTGAGGCACTGCCGAGCATAAGAATACCCGCAGCCAACAATGGCCAACCGCTCTGAATCACAGCTTTACGTATTCCGCGTTTGTCGTTGAACTTAAGCAAAATCGGCATCGAGATCGCGCTGAATAAGCCGAACAAAAAGGCAGTATCGAATCCACTGACACCGGCATAACGAATGAAGATTGGATCAATACTCATTAACACGGCACCTGCGATCGCGAGGGTAAAGCCGAGGGTTCGTGTGCTTCTTGCTTCAGTTTTAGGGAGGTTCATTGTCGTCATTTCTCTATCCAATTATCTATTACCAATAAATCATACCAGCGAGTATGATTTTAAGAATTGGTTGAGTCAACACAAATCATACTTTAAAGTATGATCTCTGTTTTGGGGTGGATGAAGTAATGAGTAAGATTGAGCAGAACAAAGAGAAGAAACGACTCGCGATTTTAAAAGCTGCTAAAGCTGTTTTTTTAGCTGAAGGTTTTACGCTCGCGAGCATGGATGTGATCGCAAGCGAAGCCCAGATGACTAAACAAACGCTCTATCGATATTTCTCATCAAAAGATGTGTTGTTCAAAGCGACATTGCAGCAAATGGGGGCTCAGTTTGATGAGCTTTCTGTCGAGCAGTTAAAAATCTCTGATAATTATCAGGCATTGTATGGGTTCGCTACGGCCTTTTTGGCGTTTCATTTGTCGGACGAACATATCGCTACGTTGAAGCTATTGATTGCAGAAAGCGGTAAGTCTCCCGCTATCTTGGAAAGCTTTATGTCGGTAGGTGAAAACGAAACCGATATTGCACTCGCTCAGTTTTTCAAGGATAGGTTTGATACCGAAGATGTCGCCACTAAGGTTACTCTTTGGACGGGAATGCTATTAAGCTTGAGAAGCGGCGTGTTGATGGGGATGCCAAAACCAAACCTACAAGATATTGAGCAACATGCTCGCGTAAGTACGGAGTTTTTGTTGGCTGCGCTGAATACAGATTGATGTTGTGGAGTGCTCCTAAATACGGAGCTCTCATTGTATCTGACTAGTGAGCGTGGCATTGGCTAGAGCAGTTCTGTAAGTAACTGGTCGAGAGTCGTCATCAGTTTCTGATTTTTCCCCGTATTTAATGCATCAGCATGAGGGGCTTTAAATAGCCCCGAATCATTATCAAAATACTTCCCTGAAGCGTTAGAAAACTCTTCCGATAGTGCGGCTCGGCATAAGATATCAGCGCCAATCCCTAAGTCATTACCTTCCAAACCATACGCATCTTTAACCAATTTACTGCCAAGAAATGAGGCCGGATTAACGGGAATGATTAGAGGCCCTTGATCTCTTAATTGGTGCGCTAGATGGATTGACCACATCGTTAACGCCAACTTACTTTGTGCGTAGATGGGGCCATCTAAAGCGTCAGGATTTGGGCTGACAAGTGCCTCGAGATCGACCGATGACTGAGCGGCTGAAGATAGATTGACGATGCGACCGTTGGCATCAAAAAGTGGTAGCAGCTTTTGAGTCAGTAAATAAGGGGCAATGGTGTTCACAACAAAACGTACATCAAGGTTGTCTGAGGTGGTGACTTCCGAAACCTTGTATACGCCAGCATTGTTAATGAGTACATCGAGCTGTTCATGCTTCGACTTTATTTGGTTGGCGAGGGCTTTAACTTCAGAAAGAGAAGAGAGATCAGCAACATAATTTTCGATAATCGCATCCTTGGATAATCGAGAAAGGCCGGCTTCTACTTTGCTGAGTTTTGTTGGGTTACGTCCATGGATAAGGATGTGATGCCCTTGTTGGGCTAACATTTTCGCGGTCTCTAAACCGATACCATCTGTCGCACCTGTAATCATGATCTTTTTTCGCATCTTCCTTCCTTGAATAAAGAGTCCGGACAACTTTTATAACAAAGTTTGATTGCACAAAGTTTCTACTACTTCACATGCTGAGATATAGAAAGTACGGATGTGTATTACGATTGAGAAACCGTGAAACAAGGGTGTGGCTTTTCATTTTATTTTCTTGATATCGAGTAAAGCTCAAATCAAAAAAGCCTCAACCAGTTTAATGGTTGAGGCTTGGTCGTATTAGCCTTGTTTCAGCCTATTTAGGCCAGTTTGACGTTGTAATTATTTTACCTAAGAGCTGCTTAGTGAGCGTGCTCGTGTGAATCTTGGTACAACTCAGCGTCGACTTCTTCGCCTTTGTTTGGACGAGGAACAATCTCAAAAGAGGTGTCAGCTTCTGTCAATGAAGACAGCAGTTTGTTCAACGATGTTTTGTCTCCTTTCACGCCCGCTTGGCCATCTTCCAATAATTGGTTGAGTGTCGTTTTCTTCAGTACGATGTCTGATACATCTGATTTGTTGATGACCAGTGTGGTATCGGCATCTTGCAGTTCGCTCACTTGAATGTTGTTCAGGTTGCCATTCGACATCTCTACGTAGTAGAACTCTTTCACATCAGGTAATTGGATATTCATGGTAAACGGCGTGTCTTGCGCCTTCAATGAGTCCACTTTTACCGCTAAGTAATCCAGCAAGTTTTCGATGGTCATGTTCGCCAATACATCCGGAGAAGCCGTTTTTGGTGCACCCGGTTGTGTGCCGATACGCAGTTCTTGAGCACCTGTTAGATAGATGTTTCTCCACCCTGCGCCTTCTGATTGGTAGCCTAGCTGTTCATAAGTATCGGCCAGTAAACCACGCGCTTTTTTGTTCTCAGGTTCCGCTTGGACAACCTTGTTCAGTGCCGTTGCAACGAAGCGATATTCACCTTCTTGGAAATCTTGCTGCGCTTTCTCAATCACCGCGTCACTGCCACCCATGTATTCAACAAACTTAACTGACTCTGGGTGAATTTGTAGTGGGTTCAGATTGGCTGGGTTCATGTCGAAGTAACCAAGGTACATGTTGTACACCGCACGAGCATTGTGAGAGTAAGTACCGTGGTAACCATTGGTGTGCCAAGACTGTTGAATGCTGTCTGGCAGGACTTTGTAGATCTCGTCGCCAATGTCTTGCAGAACAACACCATTGTTCGCAAGGCGAAGTGTTTGGTTATGAGTGAAACCGTAAGCGTCACGCTGCATTTTTAGGTAGTCAGAGATTTCTTGTTCGCCCCAAATTGGCGATGAGTGAGAGGCAAATAGCACCTCGGTATCTTCACCCCAAGTGACCAACATCTCGTTGATTTTCTTAGACCACTTCAAGCCATCACGTACTTTTGCACCACGCAATGTGTAGAGGTTGTGCATGCCTTGATACGTTAGCTCACCAGTCCAAAGTGCCTTCATGCTCGGAATGTAGGTCACCATTTCTGATGCCGCTTCAGTGCCTGATGCATCCATGAATTGCATCTCTAGACCATCGATAACCAGCGTTTCAATTTCTTCGTTATGGTTAAGTTCGTAATCCGGCAATACGTAAGTAATGGTGCCAGTCGACAAGCCTTTCGCGAGTGCCGCATCCACAATACCGTGCTCATGACGATTCAGTGTTGCGCCATATTGATAAGCGGTACGTCGAGACATCGCATTACCTGCCAGTACGTTTTCGTCGACGATTTCTTTAGTGATGTTTTTAGAACCGTACACTTTTACGTCTGGGTAAGCTTCTTTGATTGCTCGTGCACCGCCAAAGTGATCGGCATGTGAGTGTGAGTAAATCATCGCTACGACAGGTAAGTCGCCACCATCAGGCACGTTGTTCTTGAAGAACTTTAATGACTTAGCCGCGGATTCTTTTGTGAGAAGAACGTCGTAAGCAATCCAACCATTGTCACTGCGGATGAAAGAAATAGACGCTAAATCGGCACCACGTACTTGGTAAACCTTACCCGGGACAACTTCGTACAAACCTTCAGCAGCTTGGTTCAGCACGGCTTGACGCCAAAGCGAAGGGTTTACTGAATCGGGTGCTTGATCGGCATTGTTCACGCTAGGGTCTATGAAGTTGAAGCTGTTGCGAATAATATCGCCAGTTTCTTGATCGAAGCTCGCGATCAACCCTTTGTTGTTATTGTCGAACGCGCGAGTGTCTTCGAAGTTCAGCGTTTTCGCGAATTCTTGGTTTGCTTTCGTCGTCATCTCAGTCGCGTCTTTGCCACCTTGATCGCCTATATCGCTAAAGTGTGCGTGGTCATGGTTAGCTGCAATAGCAGGAAACGCAAGAGAGATTGCTAGGAACAGTGATGCATTTTTGAAAGTGCGTGATGGAGTCATAGGTGCCTCTTCAATTCGGGATTTCGTTTCGTTGAGGAAATTATATGCCTAAGACATATAGCAAAAAATAAAGTAAGCTTTAGTTAACACATCACGATTAGCTATGTATTGAGTCGTACTATGGTTAGGGAACGAAGATAAAACCTGACCTATGATTGATAAGACGACATTGATAGAGAGAATACGGTGAGCGACATGGAAAAGTTGGATTTAAATCTACTGAGCGTGTTCTTAGAAGTGTACCGATTAAAGTCGATCACGCTTGCATCAGAATCGCTTGGTATGACTCAACCTGGAGTCAGCGGCGCTTTGAAACGGCTTCAAGCACAATTGGGTACAGACCTTTTTATTCGAGAGGGTAGAGGTATAACGCCGACCAATGCAGCGATGCAGTTGGCGTTACGTGTAGAGCCCGCATTGGACGGGATAACCAGCGCGGTCAGCACGCTAAAGCAGTTCGATAATCAGCAGCATCATGTGTTTCGAATTTTGGTCAACGAGATCGGTTTAACCAAGCTTCAGCCCCTTGTGGAAAAGGACGAGACGCTTGGTAACATCTCAATTGAATTCAATATGGTGCCAAGCAATGAAGAAGATCTGCTGCAGAGTTTGAGCATGCAGCAAGCCGACTTAGCGATCGATATTCACTACCCACAAGTGAATGGCTATATGAACCAGCAAGTGATTGAAGATGAGCTCGTGCTGATCGCCAAGAAAGGGCATCCAAGGATTGATGGATCGGTAACGGAAGCGCAGTATTATCATGAGAAACACATCACCTTCAGAATGCGTCGCTCTCACCTTTACACCGCGGATTACTTTACAAAAAATCCGATACAGCAGCGAAAAGTCAGTTCCGAATGTGATTCATTGATGACGATGTGTGTGTTGGTCTCTGGCTCCGACTGTGTTGGTAGTACATCTAGAGGTTTTGCTAATCAGTTTGCGGAGCGATTCCAACTGCAAGTACTCGAGCAGCCTTTTGAGGTATTGCCCATGAAACAGTATATGATTTGGCATAAACGAACAGACTTAAACCCGGCACATCAATGGTTAAGAACCAAGATTCAACAATACATGACGAGCTCTCAAAGCTGTTAACGATTCAATGAAAAACGGCTTCCATTTGGAGGCCGTTTTTGTCTCTGTTACTTGAGGGTTTTAATTAGGTTTTTTGGATTCAATCAACTTATTGTGCGCGTTTCTGACGAGCGGCTTTGAGCATTTTCATTGGCGACATTCCTGTCACCAACATGGTGCCGGTGATAACCAGAATTGAACCAACAATCGTATTGATGCCAATTGCTTCATCTAAGAATAAGTTACCCCAGAGAATACCAAATACCGGAATGATGAAGGTCACGGACAGGGCTGAAGGTGCGCCGAGTTCAGAGACGAGATTGAAGTAAAGTAGATACGCTAACCCAGTACATACCGCGCCTAATAAGATAACCGATGTAGTGATCGTAACGTCGGGTGTTTCTCTCATCGGAATAAAGAATACAAATGGCAAAACCAGCAACACCGCTGCCCACATGCTGCCATGGGCATTGTTGAATGCCTCAACTTTAGGGGCTTGTTTCGTATAGTTTGACGCTATTCCGTAGCTAAAGGCCGCCATCACTGCTGCAAAGATAGGAAGCATAGCCTCGCGGCCAATGTTCATCGCATCCCAACCGACTAACACGCCAACTCCCGTTACCCCAATCCCAAGTCCCAATAAAACTTTCGCCTCGAGTGCTGTTTTGGTCCATATCGCACCAATGATTGCCGCCCATATTGGCGCGGTAGAGTTCAAGATGGCGAGTGTCGAGGCGTTAAGTGTCTGCGCGGAATAAGCGAAAAGCAAAAAAGGAAGTGTGGTGTTAAACAGCCCGAGAATGAAGAAGTGTTTAGCGTGATCATGAAAAGAGAGCTTCTTTTTTAAATAGAAAGAAACTAAAAGCAGAGTAAGTGCTGCAAACAGAACTCGCGCTTCAATCAAGACTGCGGGCCCTAATGGATTGGCCGCCATTCTCATGAAAAGAAACGAGCCTCCCCATATAGCCGCAAGTAGTATCAGTTTTAAAAAGCTCACAGTTTGAATCTCTGATTGTGTAAAACCTGACTATGGAGGAAAGATAACTATTACACAAACATAGATACCAATACTGTGCAGCTAATTGTTGGCATTTTGATAACGGAACTGACTATTAAATAGGAACACTTTTGATGAATTATGTTCTGTTTATCCTTCCTTGTCTGACGAGTAATCTAGTGTCATATGTAAACATTAGGTGATAAAAATGAAGATCGAACACATCGCAATTTGGACCAAACAACTCGAAGTGCTTAAACGTTTTTATGAGGATTACTTTGGTGCAACGTCCAACCAGAAATATCACAATCCAAGCAAAGGCTTCTATTCATATTTCTTGTCTTTTGAAAGCGGTAGTCGCTTAGAGATCATGGAAATGTTCTCTGTCCCTGAATCGAAAGACGATATCTATGACCAGTTCACAGGCTTCATTCATATGGCGATATCACTAGGTTCGGAACAAGCGGTCGACCAACTGACTCAACGCTTGGTCGAAGACGGCTATGAGCGCTTAGATGGCCCAAGAAGAACAGGTGATGGCTATTATGAGAGCTGTGTGCTCGATCCTGATGGTAATCGCTTGGAACTTACCGTTTAATGTAGAGACTTAATTGAGTTACTCATCTACTAACGGAACTGAGGTATGACAATGATGAAGCTTGCTGTGACTTTCCTTTTTAGTCTTGGGCTTATGGGATGTGCTACCTCAGAACCGGTGTATGAGCAGGAGACGGACTCGAAACCTGAACCATCACAACCCATAGGTTACCTCGGTTTTAAAGCTCACCAAGAGTGGGCCATTCAATTTAACGACTGTACGGTCTATGATTTAACAGGCGCACAACCCTACCAGTGGTTTGATCGTACTTCAGCCTCTGTAAGCTGTTATGAGTTTAAGCCAAACGATGCTATCGAGCCTCTGTTGGTTTACTCCGAGGCTGACTTCAGAAGCAATAAACTCACTCCGATTAATCGCTTTCAAGAGTTGCAGGTATCAGAATCAGGCTGGGGCATTTTTCCTGCCGTCTACGAGACCAACGGCACCAATTGGCTGAAAGTCAAAGAGGGTTGGATTCACCTCACACTAGCCGATCAGACTTTGGTTCAGTTCTATCCCGGAACTCAAGACCAATCTAGCAAACACACACATGATCAATATTTTGAAGAGCACTGATCGTAACGCTGACTTTTGATTAGTCTGTAGTTCGATCAGAAAAAGATCGTTTAGTCATTGCTGAAACCGGTTTCAATCTGTATCTTTGCTTTTATTGAAATCGGTTTCAGGGCTGTAATGAGCTCTCTAATCCTGATCTTTTTCACGAATAACTTGTAGCGAGTAATGGTATGAACAACGAATTTCCGAACGATTTTTTATGGGGTGGTGCGGTTGCAGCACATCAACTAGAAGGCGGCTGGGATGCGAATGGTAAAGGTGTCAGTGTTGTTGATGTTTTAACAGCGGGCGCTCATGGTGTACAACGTCGAATCACTGACGGCGTGATCGACGGCGAAAACTACCCAAACCAAGTCGCTGTTGATTTCTACCATCGATACAAAGA
>NZ_JBFRVX010000290.1:0-4849 GCF_041475345.1 Vibrio sp. 10N.222.48.A3
CTCAAGTACTTTATCGATAAATGCGTTTTCCGAAGAAAAATACGCATCTTTATCCCCAGCAAAACCCCACTCATAAAAGAATAGTCGAATAAAGGATTCAAACTTCTGCTGTTCATCCGTTTCGTTAACCAAAGCAAACTCGGCGTCTTTTAACAATCTCGCCAACTCTTGTTCTGCCCAACTGTCTTGAGTTTCTGGGTTAATCGCTTTATTTAAGATCAATGCACCTTCAGCTAACTCTAGCTGGTCAAAGTCTTCATCAAAAAATTCGTACATAGGTAGTTAACCGAAATAAGGAGATAATTAACCGAAAAATGTTGGTGTCTTCGTCATTGCAATTTTACCTGCCATCGCTAACCAGCCAAGCGCACCAAAGAAAGAGAACACTCTCAGTAGCTTGTTTTTACCTAGCTTAAGCGCAAAGAAGCCCAGTGCGATGTAAGCCATAACACAGGTTAGTTTTTCGGTTAACCAGGGTGCTGCTGGTGTAAATGGAATAAAGCCAGTGATAAAAATCAAACCAATACCCGAAAGCAACAGCAATGAGTCATTGATATGAGGGAAACGCTGTAAGAAAGGATGCTTAAGCTTCGGTGAGTTAGCCATCATAAGAGCGAAACGAATCGAAAGAAGCAGTGCGCTTATAGCAATCGTTAATAGGTGAAAATGTTTTAAACCTTCGTACATGGTATTCCTTTATATTTTTATATGTCTTTCGTTAACACGAGCCACACAATACCCGTTAATGCTCTGTATTTCTGCGTTAAATGCATTATCAAGTTAAGTGTATTTTCGAGTTAAAGGTATCAATTTAGCAAGTTCATCATCTATTGCTCACAAGATGATTAACAGCAGCCTATGAACAGTAACGACCCAATGTCACTCGGTCATTACCACCGTAATCTTTCTCTGTCACAACATCGAGATATCCGAGCGCCTGCATAATCTCACGTACAGCTAAACCTTGGTCGTAACCGTGTTCAAACGCTAACCAACCTTCGTTTTCTAAAAAGCTTCGTGCGTTTTCAGAAATGTATCGAATATCTGCTAAACCTTTCTCTTCAGCAACTAACGCTGTGATCGGTTCAAAACGCACATCACCTTGAGATAAATGAGGGGCATTCTTCTCTATGTAAGGTGGGTTAGAGACAATCAACGAGAACTTCACCGCTTCTTTTTCAGAGTTGGCTAGGTTCAAAGGCTCAAACCAACTGCCGTGTAAAAAGGTGGCGTTGGTGATATTTAATCGCTGAGCGTTTTCTGTCGCAAGTTGCTGCGCTTCCGGACGAAGATCAATCCCCGTCACTGGTCGGTTCGGCATCTCAGAGGCCAATGCCAAAGCAATCGCACCTGTACCAGTTCCTAAATCGAGAATCGCACCTTGCTTGCCATACGTTTTGTCTAACGCCACTTCAACCAAACGTTCCGTATCTGGACGCGGGATTAAAGTAGAAGGAGAGACTTTTAACGGCAGCGACCAAAACTCACGTTCACCAACAATATAAGCCACAGGCTCACCGGTTAAGCGACGTTTTAGAAGGGTATGGAATTCGGATTCTTGTTCTGAAGTGAGATGCTTCTCAGGCCAAGTCAGTAGGTAAGATCTAGGTTTATCTAAGGCGTGACAAAGCAGTACCGCAGCATCAATCGAGGGCGATGTGTTATCGCCCTCTTGAAGCTGTACGATTGCTGACTTTAAAGCACTTTCAACCGTATATGCTGACTGCATAGTAATTAGTTGTGCTCAGCAAGTGCAGCTAGTTGATCGGCTTGGTGCTCTTGTAGAACAGGATCAAGCAGGCTTTGCATATCACCTTCCAGAACTTCGTTCAGGCGGTAGATAGTTAAGTTGATGCGGTGATCAGAAACACGGCCTTGAGGGTAGTTGTACGTACGAATACGGTCACTACGGTCACCAGAACCTAATAGGTTACGACGTGTATCTGAAATCGCGGCAGCACGACGCTCTTCTTCAGCTTGAACGATACGAGCCGCAAGAACAGCCATCGCTTTCGCTTTGTTTTTATGCTGAGAACGCTCGTCTTGACACTCTACTACTGTACCTGTAGGTAAGTGAGTAATACGGATTGCTGAATCCGTGGTGTTAACGTGCTGACCACCCGCGCCAGATGCACGGAAAGTATCAATCTTAAGGTCGCCAGCTTTGATCTCTGGCAGATCCGCTTCTGGAATCTCAGGCATAACCGCAACAGTACATGCTGATGTATGAACACGACCTTGAGATTCCGTCTCCGGTACACGTTGTACACGGTGACCGCCAGACTCGAACTTCATTGTGCCGTAAACAGCGTCGCCACTGATTTTAGCGATCATCTCTTTAAAGCCGCCCTGCTCTGAAACATTGCTGCTCATCACTTCGACGCGCCAGCCTTTTTTCTCGGCAAACTTAGAGTACATACGGAAAAGGTTACCTGCAAAGATCCCCGCTTCATCACCACCTGCGCCGGCACGAATCTCTAAGAAGCAGTTACGCTCATCGTTTGGATCTTTTGGAATCAGAAGAATTTGCAGCTCATCAGTCAGACGTTCAATGTTCGCTTTCGCATCTTTGATTTCTTCTTGAGCCATTTCACGCATTTCTGCGTCGTCTTCATTTGCCATCTCTTCAGCAGCTTCTAAATCTTCTTGAGCTTGCTGGTATGATTTAAAGCACCCCGTCACCTCTTCTAATTGAGAATACTCTTTTGACAAGGCACGGAATTTATCTTGATTCCCAAGTACATCGGGATCACCAAGTAGATGTTGAACTTCTTCATAGCGTTCAACAAGTGTTTCAAGCTTTATTAGAATCGAGGCTTTCATAATGTCTTATTCTGTTGGAGGTCGAATATTATTGAGGGTTTTCTAAGCCCAAACTCTGTCTAATGACCGTTAATTTTGCAGGTTCTCCTTGCTCTGCTGCACTTTGGAGTGCACGCGTTGGAGCATGGATCAATTTGTTTGTGAGCTTGTTACTTAGCTCAAGTAAAACTTTTTCAGGGTCACCGCCAGCGGCAAGTGATTGTAAACTCTTACTTAATAATTCTTCTCGGATTTCATTGGCCGATTTTCGATAGTCACGAATACTGTCTACCGCTTGCAGTGAACGCATCCAACTCATGAATGCTGCACTTTCTTCACTAACGATCGCTTCCGCTTGGATCGCTTCCACTTTACGTTGTTCAATGTTGCCATCAACAATCGACTGCAGATCATCAACGGAATACAGGTAAGCATCATTCAGATCGCCTACCTGAGACTCAACGTCTCGGGGAACTGCAATATCAACCAACAACATCGGTTGATGTTTTCTTGTCTTAAGTGCGGTCTCAACCATGCCCTTCCCAATAATAGGCAGTGGACTAGCGGTTGAGCTGATCACGATATCCGCTCGATGCAGGTGATCGGGGATTTCATTGAGGCTAATCACTTTAGCACCAAACTCTTCAGCTAGCCCTAAAGCACGCTCACGAGTTCGGTTGGCCACAATCATCTTGGTGCAACCATTCGCTGAAAGGTGTTTTGCCACCAATTCAATCGTCTCACCCGCACCTACCAGTAACACCGTTGATTCAGCAATCGACTCAAAGATGTGTTTGGCTAATGTGCAAGCTGCGTAAGCAACGGAAACCGCGCTTCCGCCAATTTCAGTTTCAGTTCGAACACGCTTAGCGACAGAAAATGATTTCTGAAACAGTTTTTCCATTGAAGCATCAACAGATTTGTTATCTCGAGAGTCTGTATAAGCTTGCTTCACCTGACCTAAAATCTGTGGTTCACCCAACACCAGAGAGTCCAAACCACAGGCAACGCGCATTAAGTGCTTAATCGCGGCTTGTTCTTCATGGATGTAGATGCTCGGTTTTAATTCTTCAGGGCTAACTTGATGAAATACAGACAGCCAATCGATCAACTTGTTTTTTGCCACGCCTTTGACGTCACAATACACTTCAGTTCGATTACAGGTAGAAAGTATGACACTTCCATTTACGTGTGCATTTGCGTTAAGTTGCTTAAGTGCCTCAGATAATTTATCTGGACCAAAAGCGACTTTTTCTCGCAATTCAACCGACGCTGTATTGTGATTGATACCTACGGCAAGCAAAGACATGTATCAGAAGTTCTCGATCAGGGAATGGAAACAAGGGGCGAATTTTACTTGATGCATGGCTCTATTTAAAGAGCAAGCGGGATTTGTTTTCCTGAGTTCGTGAATTCAATGCTATAGTTGAGACGTTTTTTAGATAAATTTGAACAAGTTGTGAGCAAATATGAGCAAGCTTCGAAAAATCACGTCTCTTATTTTTTTGACCATCATTATGGTGGGTTGCTCGTCTATCCCAGAACAACCGACCAGCGTTGAGTGGCAAAGTCACCAAAACAGGCTTTTACAGATAGAAAACTATCAAGCTTCAGGCAAGCTCGCTTACATTTCTCCAGAGCAACGCCAAAGCCTAAACTTCATATGGAAGCACTCCCCAAATCAAAGCCAATTAAGACTGACCACTTTCCTTGGTCAAACCGCTTTGAACCTTACAATCGACAGTTTGGGTGCAAAAGTCGTGACTTACGATGATCAAGTATTCACCCATGCAAGTGCATCTGTATTGGTAGAGCAACTTACTGGATTGCAGATCCCCATTGATCACCTACCACAATGGTTCCTTGGCATTCCCGACCAAGCAGACAGCTACCAACTCAACAGCACTAACACGCTTGAATCTCTGTCTAAACAAGTCAGCAGTCAACTGTGGACCCTGAATTTTGCTAACTATCACAATACAGAGATGCCGAGTAAGCAACTATCAGATGAAGACAACGCAAAGGTAGAGACAATTCCCCTCCCTAC
>NZ_JBFRVX010000291.1:0-2544 GCF_041475345.1 Vibrio sp. 10N.222.48.A3
GTTCAGAAGACGCACAGGGAAAACGTTTGTCTCCTAACAGAGTGGTGAATTTGTTCCCCTTTCAGCCATTTTGTAGCACGTGCGCCGCATTTGCCCAACCTTTCCATTTTAAGGACGAGAACAATGGCCAAAGTTTCACTGGAAAAAGAAAAAATAAAAATTCTACTTCTAGAAGGTCTTCACCCTTCTTCTGTAGAAGTACTGCAAGCCGCTGGTTACACAAATATTGAGTACCACAAAGGCTCACTACCTGAAGATGAACTTCTTGAAGCAGTTAAAGATGCTCATTTCATTGGTATCCGTTCTCGCACCAACATCTCCCAAGAAGTTATTGATGCGGCTGAAAAGCTGGTTGCAGTCGGTTGTTTCTGTATTGGTACTAACCAAGTCAACCTTCAAGCAGCAGCAAAGCGCGGTATCCCTGTTTTCAATGCACCGTTCTCAAACACTCGAAGTGTTGCTGAACTCGTTCTAGGTCAGGTTCTATTACTGCTTCGCGGTATCCCAGAGAAAAATGCTCTTGCTCACCGTGGTATCTGGAAAAAGAGTGCAGACAACTCTTACGAAGCTCGTGGTAAGCGTTTAGGTATTATTGGCTACGGTCACATCGGTACTCAGCTGGGTATTATTGCTGAAAACCTTGGTATGCGTGTTTACTTTTACGATATCGAAAACAAGCTGTCTCTAGGTAATGCCACTCAAGTTCATACTATGACCGAGTTGCTGAATAAGTGTGACGTGATCTCTTTACACGTACCTGAAACCAATGAAACTAAAGACATGATGGGTAAAGAAGAGTTCGAGCGCATGAAGCCTGGCTCTATCTTTATCAATGCAGCTCGTGGCACGGTAGTTGACATCCCTGCTCTGTGTGGCGCTCTGGATTCTGGTCACCTTTCTGGTGCGGCTATTGATGTTTTCCCAACAGAACCAAAAACCAATGCAGACCCGTTTGAGTCTCCATTAATGCAGTTCGATAACGTGATTCTAACGCCTCATGTGGGTGGTTCAACTCAAGAAGCACAAGAGAACATCGGAGTTGAAGTTGCTGGTAAACTAGCGAAATACTCTGATAACGGCTCTACGCTATCAAGTGTTAACTTCCCTGAGGTTTCACTGCCATTGCATACGGGCACATCTCGCTTGCTACACATTCACGAAAACCGCCCAGGTATCCTAACTCAGATCAACACCATCTTCGCT
The DNA here is from genome assembly GCF_041475345.1 of Vibrio sp. 10N.222.48.A3. NCBI lineage: Bacteria > Pseudomonadati > Pseudomonadota > Gammaproteobacteria > Vibrionales > Vibrionaceae > Vibrio > Vibrio sp. 10N.222.48.A3. The sequence continues at coordinate 1,204 of NZ_JBFRVX010000291.1, forward strand.
GAAGAAGGCATCAACATCGCGGGTCAGTACCTACAGACTGCGGCTGATATGGGTTATGTAGTTATCGATGTAGAAGCGGATCGTTCAGAAGAAGCACTGCTTAAACTGAAAGAGATCGAAGGCACAATCCGTGCTCGTCTTCTTCACTAATCATCGAGTTAGACCATAAGTAAAAACAGAAAGGCTCTCGCAATGAGAGCCTTTTTAGTATTTGGCCTATCGTAGGTAATTAGATCACCATGATCCAAAAGCCTCTATAGCGCTATCTTATTCTTCGATCTGATAGATCACATTGACACGATCACGAATTGTGATCGTTGAGTCTTCATAAGAGTTCGACTCTGTTCTCGCATCCATCGCCATTGAACGCATTAGCACAGGCTGAGAAGATTGTGCATTGTAATCAACACGCCAAACATCACCTAGCTCACGCTCAAAACCACTCGCTAATGATTTAGCTTTTGATGTCGCATCTTTGATCGCTTCTAAGCGTGCTTGCTCTTGATACTTAGCTTGGTCACGCACTTGCAGCTGGATATTATCGATTTGGTTAATACCCTGTCCTATTGCAATATCCATGTACTCATTGAGATTAGCGAGCTCATTCACTTGAACGCTCACATTGCGTGAAGCGCGGTAGCCAACCAATTCTGGTTTGCCATCTTTTGGATAATGGTACTGAGGAGATAGGTACAGATTAGAGCTGTGTACGCTCGCCTCATCTACGCCGGCTTGGTGCAGCTTATTTAGAAAGCCCGTTACCACTTTATCAACAGTACTTTTAGCCTGTTCAGCCGTCATCGTTGACTCTACCACTCTCACTGAGAATGTCGCCATATCTGGTGTCGCGATGACTTCACCATAACCTGTTGTTGAAATATGCGGAAAGGATGGAGAGTCAGCCAGTGATGGAAAGCTCACAGCACTCAACGCAGCAGTAAGAGTAAGAGACGTTGCTAACATCTTTGGTACAAACTTCATTAGGTAGACCTATGCTAAACAAATGTCCTTCCATCATAGAGTAATTTATCGTTTAGCCAATCCTGATTGTGCACATCTAACAGAACTTTGACGCTGAAAAAACCAACAACTTACTGAGGTAAATGATTGTGAGCAAAACTTAATATCGCCTGGGATACCTCTTTTAGCACCCCACTCTCAAGCTGCCAATGGTGCCAATAGATGCGATAAGACAGCAGAAAGCCAGGGGTAATATCAATCAGAGCACCAGACTCTAGTTCCTCGATAATCTGCAATCGAGGAATCAAGCAATAGGCAACACCCGATAGTGCCAAGCGCACAAATGCTTCTGAACTGCCGACCGTATGATTGATCACACTG
>NZ_JBFRVX010000292.1:0-342 GCF_041475345.1 Vibrio sp. 10N.222.48.A3
TTTTTTGTGCCTGTTATACCTATATAGAACGATGTTTATAAGTATTTGTATCTAATGCAATATCTTGTTTGTTGATGAAAATGTGTAAATTGTGATGCGGTGGTAACAGTTTCTTACGGAGTTTGTCCTTTCGAAAACGCCTAGTCCTGTTTTGTCACCTTATTGGTGTGCTACTATAGCCCCCTCATTACTCGACTAAATTTACCTATGCTAGAAGTCTCAAATTTAACTGCTATTCGTGACGACAGGGTTCTGTTTGAATCGTTGTCTTTTCAATTGAAACCCGGTGAACTGGTTCAAGTTGAAGGTCGTAACGGTACTGGGAAAACGACACTCCTTAGG